>CAWUTY010000136.1:0-3705 GCA_963925575.1 Candidatus Nanopelagicaceae bacterium | reverse complement strand
CGGCGATAAATGCCGCGATAACCCTTTGGCATCCAGCTTGAGACGGAAATCCCGCAGGGATATAAGCGATCAACGCCGCGCGATTTTCGGCGCGTACTTTGGTAAAGAGGTTATCTAAAGCAGTCATTAATTCAGTGGAATCCCAAAGTAATCCGCTGCTGTATTTACATCCTTATCGCCCCGACCAGAGAGATTGATAACGATAATTGCATCTTTGCCAAGTTCGTTACCAACTTGTAGCGCACCCGCTAAGGCATGCGCTGTTTCAATCGCTGGAATTATGCCTTCGGTTTTGCATAACAGCGCAAAGGCATGCATGGCTTGCTCATCAGTAATTGCGCGATATTCGGCGCGACCAATGTCATGTAAATATGCATGTTCTGGACCCACACCCGGATAATCAAGTCCAGCAGAAATCGAATGCGACTCAACAGTTTGTCCATTTGCATCTTGAAGAACATAAGAACGAGTTCCATGCAGTACGCCAGGTGTTCCACCGGTAATGGTTGCTGCATGACGGCCAGTTTCGACTCCGTCGCCACCTGCCTCCAAACCGATTAAACGAACTGATGGATCGGAAATAAAACGATGGAAAATTCCGATGGCATTTGAACCGCCACCGACGCATGCCATAACCACATCTGGAAGTCGACCAGTTAAGGCAAGCACTTGTTCGCGAGTTTCTTCACCGATAATTTTATGAAAATCCCTAACCATGGTTGGGAATGGATGCGGTCCGGCAACGGTACCTAATAAATAATGTGTCGTCTCAACATTTGTCACCCAGTCACGCATAGCCTCGTTTATGGCATCTTTAAGGGTGCGTGAACCAGAAGTTACTGGAACGACGTCTGCGCCAAGTAACTTCATGCGGGCAACATTTAACGCTTGACGCTTGGTATCTTCTTCGCCCATATAGACAACGCATTCAAGTCCCATCAACGCCGCAGCTGTTGCTGATGCAACTCCGTGTTGGCCGGCACCGGTTTCAGCGATAATGCGCTTTTTTCCCATACGTTTAGTTAGCAACGCTTGGCCAAGAACATTATTGATCTTGTGGCTACCCGTGTGATTTAAATCTTCACGCTTCAAAATTATGCGCGCACCACCGGCATGCTCTGCAAATCGTTTTGCTTCAGTAATAATGCTGGGCCGACCTGAATATGTGCGGTGAAGTTCGGCGAGCTCTGCAACAAACGTTGGATCAAGTTGCGAACTGCGATGCGCTTCTTCAAGTTCCTCGAGCGCGCCGATCAGCGCTTCTGGTACAAAGCGACCACCGTATGGACCGAAGTGGCCCAATATCTGCGAAACATCAATCTGCGGCTCAGTACTCATTCTTAAAGCCTACCCTTGACCCAATAAGGTGCGCATTGCCAATTTGGGGTCGCCAGATGTGACAAGGGCTTCACCTACCAAGATCGCGTTGGCGCCAGCGTTCTGGGCAAATTCCACATCTGCACGTGAGGCGATGCCAGATTCAGCCACGCGAACAAGTGACGAAGGAATCCGCGGAATCAAGTCAGCGAATGCTTCCTGACTAACTTCCAAAGTCTTTAAATTCCGCGAGTTGACCCCAACTATTTTCGGTGAGATTTCTAGGGCACGTTCTAGTTCATCGGCTGTGTGAACTTCAATTAATGAAGCCATACCAAGTTCGGTTGCAACATCATAAAAATCCCTTAACTGACTCTTAGAAAGTGCGGCCACAATCAGCAGAACCACATCAGCTCCATAAGCACGAGCCTCGAAAAATTGGTACTCATCTACCATGAAATCTTTGCGCAGAATAGGAATCGTGACGCGCGCCCGAACTGCAGCTAAGTCAGCGAGAGAGCCTTTAAACCTGCGTTCTTCAGTCAGAACGCTAATTACACTTGCGCCTGCCTCTTGATATGCCTCAGCAAGGGATGCCGGATCGGCGATAGTTGATAACTCGCCCTTGCTTGGTGATGAACGCTTTACTTCGGCGATAACTTTCATCTGCTCACCAAGTAGCGCACTGTATGCATCAAGTGCGCTAGGTGCTTGTGACATTTGCTCATGAATCTGGCTAAGTGGCTTACGTCGTCTTGCTAGATCTTCGCGAACGCCTTCGATGATCGAATCAAGAACGCTCATTTTTCACCTGATTCTTGTGTTGGATCAATACCGTTATCAAGTGCGCTCCATGGCGTGCGTGTCTTTGGCTTTCGTTCATAACGGGTGGAAAGTTTAAATCGCTTCGAAATTAGAAAAACTAAAGCCATTACGGCGATAATTGAGAAGAGTACTGGCGCAAAATCTGACATTTACTTCTGCTTCAATCTATTGGCTGCGCTAATCGCACCAAGTACTGCTGCCGCTTTACTTAAACATTCTTGATTCTCAGATTCCGGATCAGAGTCGGCAACAACTCCGGCCCCGGCCTGCACATAAGCCATGCCGCCGTGAATCAGCGCGGTACGAATAGCAATACAGGTATCGATGTTGCCAGTGAAATCTAAATAACCGATGGCACCACCATAAAGTCCGCGACGAGTTGGCTCCAACTCTTCAATGATTTCCATGGCACGTGGTTTAGGCGCACCCGATAACGTCCCAGCCGGAAAGACGGCAAACAGGGCATCCACTGGGGATTTATCAGCAGCAAGTTCGCCAATCACCGTGGAAACGATATGCATAACGTGTGAATATCTTTCGATGTGCATAAAATCAATTACTTCTACAGTTCCTGGATCGCAGATCCGACCAAGATCGTTGCGACCTAAATCAACTAACATCAAATGTTCTGCTCGCTCTTTTGGATCTGCCAATAACTCTTCACCTAGGCGGTGATCTTCTTCGGCAGATGCTGAACGCTTACGTGTACCCGCGATTGGATGCACCATTACTTCTTTGCCCGTTACTTTAACTAACGCCTCTGGACTAGAGCCAACAACCTCAATGCCATCGGTAAATCGGAATAAATACATATATGGGCTGGGATTATGAAGTCGCAACATACGGTAGACCTCAAGGGCATCGGCGTTGCATTCCATTGCAAATCGTTGTGATAAAACGATTTGAAAAGCTTCGCCTGCAACAATCTCTTCTTTAGCCTGCAAAATCTTGGAAATATATTCTTCTCCTGTGATATTGCGTGAGAATTCTGGCTGCTCTTTGCTGGGTAATTCATCTACATATCCAGGAAGTGAACTCTGAAGATCAGATTGCATGTGATCTAAACGAGATTGCGCATCAAAGAATGCCTGATCTACTCGTTCGCCGCTGCCATCCCAATTGATGGCATTGGCAATCAACGTGATCGTTCCTTCAGCATGATCCATAACCGCTAGATCGCTAGTTAACATAAAGGCTAATTCAGGTAGAGCAATATCTTTCTTGGCAATCGTTGGCAATTTTTCTAGCCGACGTACAGAGTCGTATCCCATATAACCAACGAGTCCACCGGTAAGTGGTGGGAGTCCATCAATTTTTGGTGACCGCAGGTGCGCAGCAGATAAGCGAAGTGCATCAAGTGGGTCTATTCCAACTGGAGCACCAGCAGGAGTTGTTCCGACCCAAATTGCTTTGCCATCTTTCTCACTTAAAGTCGCTTGGCTATTGGCCATTCATGGTGCCATATAAATAATGCATGAAGTTGTTAATCATTCATGATGCCATACAGATGCATTGCACAAATTTCAAAACACCGGTGTGAATGGTTCATGTGATCGGGGCAGG
>CAWUTY010000135.1:0-2952 GCA_963925575.1 Candidatus Nanopelagicaceae bacterium | reverse complement strand
ATACTTAATCTTGGTGATGTTGCAGGAACAGAAGTTGATCCCGAAGATATTGAATTAGATAAATCGATGGAAGAGGAGGTGCGCTAATGGCACGTGCAATCACATCCCGAACAGCGGATTAGACACTCCGCGCGAATCTCGTCGATCACTGCGCCCAAATTATGACCCAGAGGTTTTTGGTCGCTTATCTGAGCGCTTCGCTCGCTTTTTAGGTACTGCTCGATTCTTGGTTTATATGACGGTATTTGTTATGTCATGGGTGGCCTGGAATTCACTTGCACCGCGCGACTTACGTTTTGACGACTTTCCATTTATCTTTTTGACTTTAATCTTGTCGCTGCAAGCATCTTATGCTGCACCGCTAATTTTGCTGGCACAAAATCGTCAAGCCGACCGGGATCGCATTTCGCTAAATGAAGATCGCGCGCAGAACGCTCGCTCAATTGCTGACACTGAATACCTGACTCGAGAACTTGCCAGCTTGCGTATTGCACTCAGTGAAATGGCAACCAGAGATTTTATCCGCAGCGAATTAGAAGACTTGCTAAAAGATTTAAGTACTAAGCCCCAGCCTGACTCCAAGTAAAGAGTTACTGCGCACCATAAGTTTTTCCGCAATTGCTGTAATTGCTAAAGCGCTTGGTGAATCAGGATGTGCAATGACAATAGGTTTTCCATTATCGCCGCCTGTTCGCAACTGAGTGCTAAAGGGAACTTTGCCCAGGAGTGGAACTTCACTGCCGACTAGAACTGATAAGCGCGCCGCCGTTTCTTCTCCCCCACCCTCTCCGAATAAGGAAATTTCATCGCTGCAATGTGGGCAAGGAAATGCTGACATATTTTCAATAACGCCGACTACGCGCTGATGAATCTGATGTGCAATTCGCCCAGCGCGTTCGGCAACTTCTGCGGCCGCGATCTGCGGAGTTGTAACAACCAAAATTTCTGATGTTGGAATTAGTTGGCCTAGGGAAATTGCAAGGTCGCCAGTACCTGGCGGTAAATCAATTAAAAGAAGATCTAGGTCGCCCCAGTAAGCATCAGATAAAAGTTGTTCTAGAACGCGGTGCAGCAACGGGCCACGGTAGGCCACCGCATCTGCGCGTTCAGGTTTAAACATCTCCATAGAAACAACTTTTACGCCATAAGCCACAAGTGGAATAAACATCTGATCGATTGCAGTTGGGCGTTGCCCCATTAAACCCATTAAACGTGGAATTGAATGTCCATAAACGTCGGCGTCAAGAATTCCAACTCGCAGGCCTCGAAGCGCCGCAGAAATAGCCAAGTTAGCAGTTAGTGATGATTTTCCAACGCCACCTTTGCCGGATGCGATACCAAGAACACGTGTTAGCGAATCAGGTTGAGCGAAGGGAATAAATTTTTCGCGCCCGCCACGCAAGAGTTTTTTCACATTATTTCGTTGTTCCTCTGACATTATGCCGAAGACAATGGTTACCTCATCGATTGCAGCAACTTGGATAACTGCCGCAGTTATATCTGAACGGAGTCGATCTTGCATCGGACAGCCCGAAATCGTCAGCAAAATTTTCAGTTCGGCTACGGCGCCATTTACCGCTACCGATTCAACCATGCCTAGATCAGGCAATGGTCGATGGAGCTCAGGATCTGAAACGGTGGCGAGTGCAGCGTTAATTAACTCGATAGTTGTCATAGTAAATCAGGATCTAACTTGGCTTTAAATTTTGGCTTCTCTTCGTCATCTTCATCAAGCGCGTTTGCTATCTGCTTCTTAATAAATTTCTTTGGGTGCAAGTCTGATGGTTGCAAATCTTCAAATCCCGGCCCAAGGTTCTTGCGCAATTCGGATGTAGCAGTTTGTGACATTGTGCGAATCTTTTTAATTAACTTTGCTGCATCTACCGCTAGGTGAGGCAAGCGGTCGGGTCCTACTAAAATTATGGCCAACAGAGCCAGACCAAGGATTTCGCCTGCACCGAAGTCAAAGAACATTGCTTTACTTTCCAGCCTGCAAAGTTACAGTGGTAGTTGATGTGACGCCGCTTCGAATATATGTAAGCAAAGCTTTGTCACCAACACTTTTTGCGCGGATCGCCACAATCAGTTCTTCTGCAGAATTAATCGTTCGGCCATCAAATTTGGTGATGATATCTCCGCCTTTAAGTCCAGCTAACGCCGCAGGCCCACCAGGCAAAATTGCCTTTTCGCTCTTTGCTATGAGCGCGCCATCGCCGTCATACTTCATTTCAATTGAGATGCCCAGAACTGGGTAAGTTGCTTTTCCATTTTTAATCAATTGATCGGCGGTCTTGCGCGCTTGATTAATTGGAATTGCAAAACCAAGACCAATCGATCCGCTCTGTGAACCAAATGATGACCCAAGGGTTGCGATTGCAGAGTTAACGCCAATTACCGCTCCAGTTGAATCAACTAGTGGGCCACCCGAATTTCCAGGATTAATTGCGGCATCTGTTTGAAGAGCATTAATAAATGAGTTATCGCTGCCCGTCTCACCTGCAGTAACGGCGCGATCTTTAGCGCTAATAATTCCTAAGGTGACTGTTCCAGAAAGACCAAGTGGTGAACCAATTGCAATTACTGAATCTCCCACAGCAACTTTGTCGCTGTCGCCAAGTTGAAGTGCCGTCAATCCAGTCGTGGAGATCTTGAGCACCGCTAGATCGTAAGCGGAATCTCGCCCGACAACTTTTGCTACAAATTCTCGACCATTATTTAGGGTCACATTTATAACCCCCTTGCCAGCAACTGCTTCTGCAATTACGTGGTTGTTGGTCAAGATGTAACCGTTGCTCTCGATAACAAAGCCGGTACCGGTTGATCCACCATCTTTGGCGCTAGCTTCGATTGATACAACTGATGGAATAACTCGCTTTGCAATGTCGGCAACCGAACCAGGTGCTCGTTCAATTGAATTCGAAGTTCTAGATAAATTTATAGATTGCCCAAATA
>CAWUTY010000134.1:0-5799 GCA_963925575.1 Candidatus Nanopelagicaceae bacterium | reverse complement strand
TGCCGGCGTTGTAGCAACTACCGAGGCCGAAGCATTTACAGCCGCATCTGCCATGGGCGGAAAAGTTGTCGTTAAGGCGCAGGTAAAGGTCGGCGGACGTGGCAAAGCAGGCGGCGTAAAACTTGCCGTCGATGCTAGCGATGCCAAAGAGAAGGCCGGCGCAATTCTTGGAATGGATATTAAAGGTCGCACCGTTTATAAAGTAATGATCGCGCAAGCTGCGCCAATTGTTGATGAGTATTACATCTCTATTTTATTAGACCGCTCCAATCGCACCTTCCTTGTAATGGCATCTGTTGCAGGTGGCATGGATATTGAAGAAGTTGCACGCACTGCTCCAGAAAAATTAGCCAAGGTGCCCGTGACTGCAGTCGATGGCATTTCATTGGCGAAGGCGAAAGAAATTGTTGCGCAAGCAAAATTCCCAGCAGATATCGCAGATCAAGTTGCTGATGTACTGGTAAAACTTTGGGAAACTTTTCAATCCGAAGATGCCACCCTTGTTGAAATTAACCCACTCGTTAAGACCGAAGATGGACGTATCGTCGCACTTGATGGAAAAGTCACCCTTGATGACAACGCTGATTTTCGCCAACCTACGCACGAAGCACTTGTCGATCACGACTCAGCAAATGCACTTGAAGCAGCCGCTAAAGAAAAAGGCTTGAACTATGTAAAACTCGATAACGGTCAGGTCGGAATTATCGGCAACGGTGCAGGGCTTGTTATGTCGACGCTAGATGTTGTTGCATACGCCGGTGAAAAATTTGGTGGAATGCGCCCGGCAAACTTCCTCGATATTGGTGGCGGAGCATCTGCCCAAGTAATGGCCGATGGACTTTCAATCATTCTGGGAGATCCAGATGTGAAGAGCGTTTTTGTAAATGTTTTCGGTGGAATCACCGCTTGTGATGCCGTTGCTAGCGGCATTGTGCAAGCGCTGGAACTCTTAGGATCAAAGGCCACTAAGCAAATCGTGGTTCGCCTAGATGGCAATAACGTTGTTGAGGGTCGCGCAATTCTTAGCGCTGCAAACCACCCGTTGGTTGAACAAGCCGAAACTATGGATGGAGCAGCTTCACGCGCTGCAGAACTGGCGGCGAAGTAATGTCGATCTTTATTAATTCAAGCAGCAAGGTAATTGTTCAGGGAATGACTGGTTCTGAGGGAACTAAGCACACCCGCCGCATGTTGGCATCTGGTACAAAAGTTGTCGGTGGCGTAACACCTGGCAAAGGTGGCCAGAGCGTTGAGATTGATGGAAAGCAACTTCCAGTTTTCAATACGGTAGCTGAAGCAATCGCCGCAACTGGTGCAAATGTCTCAGTCGTATTTGTTCCACCTAAGTTTGCAAAGGCTGCAGTTATTGATGCCATCGATGCCAAGATGCCTTTGGTGGTTGTAATCACCGAAGGTATTCCGGTTCATGACTCTGCATATTTCTACGCGTACTCACTTCAAAAGGGCACAACCCAAATCATTGGCCCTAACTGTCCAGGTTTAATTAGCCCTGAACAATCCAATGTGGGAATCATCCCAGCGGATATTACAAAGCGTGGGCCAATTGGTCTGGTGTCAAAATCTGGGACTCTTACTTATCAGATGATGTACGAACTTCGCGATATCGGATTCTCAACTGCAGTTGGAATCGGTGGAGACCCAGTTATCGGAACAACACACATCGATTGCCTAAAAGCTTTTCAAGATGATCCCGAGACGACTGCAATTGTTATGATCGGTGAAATCGGTGGAGATGCCGAAGAACGTGCCGCAGCGTTTATAGCCGAATATGTAACTAAGCCAGTTGTTGGTTACGTGGCCGGATTTACTGCTCCTGAAGGCAAGACGATGGGACATGCTGGCGCGATAGTTTCTGGTTCATCTGGAACGGCGCAAGCAAAGAAGGATGCCCTGGAAGCTGCAGGTGTAAAAGTTGGACAAACTCCAAGTGAAACAGCGCGCTTAATGCGCGCCATTCTCGGTCGCTAGAGCGCACCATGTTGCAACGTGTCCTAGCGGTCTCGTTTGCACAAGTCTTGCGTAGCGTTGCACTTCTTCTTCTACCGCTGGCATTTATATCGCTAATTGCCTGGGCAACTGCCGGCAGCGCAACTGGAAATACATCAGATCCGATGCGCGCAGCCATCTGGCTCTGGTTGGGTGCTCACCACATTCCATTTTTCTTAGACGGCGCCGCAACTGGATATTTGTCGTATCTGCCAATCGGTGCGATTTTCTTGCCCTTCTTTGCCATACGTAACGGTTTTGATCGCTCGCTGGCGAAATTGCACGGTGATTTCCATAATTTAAATAGCGTACGTTCAATATTCTCAATTCAATACGCGATCATGGCAACTTTGCTGGCTCTCTTTAGTAGTTCATCGGCAGTTAGTTCGCAATGGTATTTGGCCCCTGTATTTGCCTTTCTGATTTCGTATTTAGCAACCCTTACCGCAGGAACACGGTTTCGTCTTTCGCAGGCGGTTAGTTATGCAAGTCGAGTCCTGGCTATTTTAATCGGTGCATCATTTATAGCTTTAGCGATCTTAATTTTCACTCATATTTCACTCTTTAAAAATATTTCAATAGTTCTACAACCAGGCATACTCGGTTTGCTTCTGCTCTTTGCGCTAAATCTTTTCTACTTACCTAATGCCGCTATTGCAGTGCTTTCATATTTCACAGGAACAGGATTCGCAGTTGGTGCTGATACTTTAGTTTCGCCATTCACTAATAATTTGGGTGGCATACCTGCCTTGCCGTTGTTAGCAATTCTTCCAACTTCATCATCGAAATGGGCCTTGCTTGCAATTGTTATCGTGATGGCAACAGGTGCACTTTTGGCAATATGGGCGTTGGCATCGGGTACACGCTCGCTAATTCAGGCTTTGATCTTGATTGTAGTTTCTATCTCGGTATTAGGTTATCTAGCAAGTGGCTCTCTTATGACTGCCGCTATGAGCGCCGTTGGTGTTTCGATTTGGAAATTATCCACCTCCTTAGCCTTAGAAATTGGCTTAGGCGTTGCCTTAATGGTCTTAATCCCGCAGATTAAATCGCCCAGGCGCTCATGACTAAAGCGCGCTTGGTAATTTTGGCATCTGGCAATGGATCAATTGCACAGTCGATAATTGATGCAGTCGCCAGCAAAGTATTGGATGCGCAAGTAGTTGGATTGATCTGCGATAAAGAGAACGCTCAGGTCATACAACGGGCCAAGAGCGCTGGGATATCCGAATTCTTAATACCGATGAAGTTAGACCGAAAGTTATGGGATAGCGAAATCTTAAATACTCTTGAAGAGCTAAGCCCTGATCTGGTGGTTAGCGCTGGCTTTATGAGAATTTTATCTAGCGATTGTGTGACACGTTTTCGGATAGTAAATAGTCATCCCGCGCTACTGCCACTTTTCCCAGGTGCTCATGCGGTGCGCGATGCGCTGGCCGCTGGCGCCAAGGAGACAGGTGCAACAATTCATTGGGTTGATAGCGGAGTTGATACCGGTGAAATAATTGCGCAAGAAACTGTGGCAATCTCTGCGAGTGATACGCAAGCGAGCCTGCACGAGCGCATTAAGATTACGGAACGTAAATTATTCGTTGCAACTTTGCAAGCAATTTTAGCCAATCACGTGAGGTCCTGATGTCAGAACGCAAACTTATCAGACGCGCACTTATTAGCGTCTATGACAAAGACCGCCTCCTTGAACTGGGAGCAGCTTTAACAGCTGCTGGCGTTGAAATTATTTCAACAGGTTCGACCGCGAAAACTTTACAAGGCGCTGGCTTTGCTGTGACTGAAGTCAGTACATACACAGGTTTTCCGGAAATTATGGGCGGGCGTGTAAAGACGCTGCATCCAAAGATTCACTCTGGAATTTTGGCCGATCAAAGCAATCCCGAGCACTTACAAGTAATTGCAGATTTAGATATCGAACCCTTTGATTTAGTTGTAATCAACTTGTACCCGTTCGCGCAAACAATTTCATCTGGCGCCGCTTATGCCGAATGTATTGAGCAAATTGATATTGGGGGCCCTTCTATGTTGCGTGGGGCTGCAAAAAATCATGGATCAGTTGCGGCAATCTCCAAACCTGCACAATACGATGCGCTCTTTGCTGCCCTGAAAGCGGGCGGAACGACTCTTGATGAGCGTCTTAATTTCGCGCTCGAAGTCTTTCGTACAACTGCAGAATACGATTTAACAATCGCTAGTTGGTTGGGCGCCCAGATCAGCACAGAGATTCCTGATTGGTTTGGTCTTATCTGGAAGCGTGAGAACTCACTTCGCTATGGCGAGAACCCACACCAAAGTGCATCTATTTATCGCGGTGGTCCTCCCGGAATCGTTAATGCGATTCAAAGCCATGGCAAGGAGATGTCATTTAATAATTACACCGATGCCGATGCGGCCTGGCGCGCAGCGTTAGATCACTCCGAACCATGTGTTGCGATCATTAAACATGCCAATCCTTGTGGTGTTGCAATTGGAAAAGATATCTCGTCCGCCTATCTAGCAGCGCACGCCTGTGATCCCGTTTCGGCATTCGGGGAGTCGTTGCCGCCAATCGAAAAGTTACAGTTGCGATGGCTAAACCACTTTCGGAAGTTTTCACCGAAGTTGTTATCGCCCCCGAATATGAACCGGAAGCGCTAGAAATCTTGATGCGCAAACCATCAATTCGTATTTTGACTTGTTCAAATACTGATATTTCACCACTAGAAATTCGCCCAGTATCTGGCGGTGTATTGCTTCAAAATACTGACAAGATAGATGCTCCGGGAGATGACTCTGCCGATTGGAAACAAGTTACTGGTGCAACACTTTCCCAAGAAGTTATCGCAGATCTGCAATTTGCTTGGCGCGCAGTGCGCGCAGTCAAGAGCAATGCAATTTTGTTGGCAAAGGATGGCGCTGCAGTTGGTATTGGAATGGGCCAAGTAAATCGAGTTGATTCTGCCAAGTTGGCAATTGATCGCGCAGGCGTTCGCGCAACAGGCAGCGTTGCGGCAAGTGATGCTTTCTTCCCATTTGCAGATGGCCTACAAATTCTGATTGATGGTGGCGTGACCGCTGTCGTACAACCAGGTGGAAGCGTGCGCGATGAAGAAGTCATTGCGGCGGCAAAGGCGGGTGGCATCGCCATGTTCTTCACTGGAACCAGACATTTCTCGCATGCCTAACTTCGCGAGCTATGAGAGACTTCTAATAGGATCACCAATATGAGCGCGAGAATTCTTGATGGCAAAGCCTTAGCGGCCAGCGTCAAAGCAGAGCTCGCCATTCGCATTACAAAGCTAAAGGCTGCCGGCATAACTCCCGGACTTGGAACCGTTCTCGTTGGTAATGACCCAGGATCCCTTTCCTATGTTGCGGGCAAGCACCGCGACTGCCAAGAAGTCGGCGCTAAATCTATTCGCATAGATTTAAAGGCAGATGCCAGTGAGGCAGATGTACTTGCGGCGATAAAAGATTTGAATCAAGCAAGTGATTGCACTGGATACATTGTGCAACTTCCTTTGCCGCGCGGAATTAATACCCAGAAAGTATTAGAGGCGATCGATCCCGCAAAAGATGCGGATGGATTGCACCCAATTAATTTAGGACGCTTAGTTGCCGGCTATGACGCGCCGCTACCGTGCACTCCACGCGCAATCGTTGAATTAATTAACCATTACAAAATTCCACTTGCAGGTGCCGAAGTTGTTGTGATTGGACGCGGCTTAACTGTTGGACGACCACTTGGTTTATTACTTTCGCGCAAGAAAGAAAATGCCACCGTCACTTTGACTCATACTG
>CAWUTY010000133.1:0-2908 GCA_963925575.1 Candidatus Nanopelagicaceae bacterium | reverse complement strand
ATCTAGCCGAACATAATGCGGGATCTATTCTCGAACCTGTCTTCGGTGAAGAATCTGGTGCTGATGTGCCAGATCACGTGCGCTAGAGTTGCCTTCTCGTTAAATACGGGGATATGGCGCAGTTGGTAGCGCGCTTCCATGGCATGGAAGAGGTCAGGGGTTCGAATCCCCTTATCTCCACACAATAATTTCTAATCAATAATCGCTAATCAAGGGGATATAAGAATGTCGGTCGTTGCTTCAGTTCCACGCGGTTGGGACGCTAAAGATATTGGCGATCTTAACGGACAGCACTTTCTTATAACTGGTGGAACTAGCGGAATTGGTAAAGAGACTGCGCGCGAACTTGCCCGCGCTGGTGCGCACGTAACTATCACGGCACGTAATCCAATAAAGGGTGCCAATACCGTTGCCGAAATTGCTAAGGATCGGGTCGATTTTAAAATCCTAGATTTGGCAGATCTTTCATCAGTTCGCGCCTTTGCTAAAGACTTTACTTCGCCATTTGATGTATTGATATTAAATGCCGGAGTCATGGCGACACCATTTACCTTAACTAAAGATAATTTTGAGATGCAGATGGGCACAAATCATCTAGGACATTTTGCTTTGGCAGGCTTGCTACACAAACAAGTGAAAAATCGTGTCGTTGCTATTTCATCACAAATGCACAGAACTGCGCGCATAAGTAACGCCACTATCGATGATCTGCGCGATAAAGCAAAAGGAATTGGCGTATATAACGCTTGGTCTACCTACGCGGTGAGCAAACTTGCTAATTTATTATTCATCCACGAGCTAGAGCGTCGTCAACTGCGTAATAACTGGAACATACAGGCCGTTGCCGCCCACCCTGGTTATGCCGATACAAATTTGGTTGCAGGCGCCTCAGTGCAAGATCGTGCTGGCGCATTCGCTAACGCACTTTTTGCACAGAGTGCACAACGTGGAGCGTTGCCAACTTTATGTGCAGCAACTCACCCAGGGCTAATTGGTGCTTCATATATTGGCCCTGATGGCTTCTTAGAAATGCGTGGTTTCCCAAAGCTAACGCGCGCTGCAGCAATTGCCTATGATCAAAGGCTGGCCGCAGATTTATGGAGAGTTAGCGAAGAATTAACTGGCGTTACTTGGGGCTAAAGCCCGATAAACTGCGCGAATGACCACTCCACAAGAACATCAGGCATATGACTTTGCCTATGTCCAAGAGAAGTGGCTACCAATCTGGGATGCGATCGAACCATTTAAATCTGGTCGCTCAGATGATCTGCGCCCTAAGAAATATGTCCTTGATATGTTTCCTTATCCATCAGGTGACTTGCACATGGGCCACGCCGAGGCGTACGCACTTGGCGATGTAATCGCGCGTTATTGGATCCAAAAAGGTTTTAACGTCATGCACCCCATTGCTTGGGATGCCTTTGGTTTGCCGGCTGAAAATGCGGCAATTAAACGCAATGAAGATCCGCGTATTTGGACATATGAAAATATCGCAACTCAAAAGGCGTCAATGCGTCGTTATGCCTGTTCCTTTGACTGGGATCGCGTCTTTAACACTTGTGATCCGGAATATTACAAATGGAACCAGTGGTTATTCATCGAGCTACATAAGCGAGGATTGGCTTATCGTAAAGATAGCGCCGTTAACTGGTGTCCAAGTTGTCAGACAGTACTTGCCAATGAACAGGTAGTTGCGGGGCTGTGCGAGCGTTGCGACACAGCTGTTACTAAGAAAAAATTAAACCAGTGGTATTTCAAGATCACTGATTACGCTGATCGTTTGCTCGATGATATGAAAGAGCTCGAAGGCCGCTGGCCAGAGAAAGTCTTAATGATGCAGCGCAACTGGATCGGGCGATCACAAGGCGCCAACGTTAACTTCATGATCGAGGGTCGCCAGGCGCCAGTAACTATTTACACAACCCGCCCTGACACATTGCATGGCGCAACCTTTATGGTGGTTGCTGTTGATTCAGAACTTGCTGCCGAACTTGCTGCTGGCACAAAGGCTGAAGAAAAGTTTAAGCAATACCGTGATTCCGTTAAGGCAGCCTCTGATATTGATCGCCTAGCAACTGATCGACCAAAATCTGGAATATTTTTAGAACGCTATGCAATTAACCCAGTAAATGGTGCAAAGTTGCAGATCTGGGCATCTGATTACGTATTGGCCGATTATGGCACTGGTGCGATTATGGCTGTTCCGGCACATGATCAACGTGATTTAGATTTTGCGCGCGCTATGAAACTTCCGGTGCGAGTTGTCGTTGAAACTGGTGAAGAAGATCCAACAGAGACCGGAATCGCAACAACAGGTGATGGAAAGTTAGTAAATTCTGGTTCGCTAAATGGCCTCAATAAAAATGATGCCATCGCTGCTATCAATAAAGAGTTAGAAGCATCTGGCCTTGGCAAATCTGCACGTAATTATCGCCTGCGTGACTGGTTGGTTTCACGCCAACGTTATTGGGGTACACCAATCCCAATCGTGCATTGCGATAAATGTGGAGAAGTGGCAGTTCCTGCAGATCAACTTCCGCTACAACTTCCTGATGCTAAAGGTCTTGATCTAAAGCCAAAGGGACAATCTCCACTTGCAGCCGCTACCGAATGGGTAAATACCAAATGCCCAACTTGCGGGGCAGCTGCGCTGCGCGATACCGACACCATGGATACCTTCGTGGATTCTTCTTGGTATTTTTTACGTTACCCATCATCAAAGAATTCCACCGAACCTTTTTCACGCGCCGATATTGATACTTGGTTGCCAGTTGATCAATATGTCGGCGGAGTAACCCACGCGATCTTGCACTTGTTATATTCACGTTTCTTCACCAAGGTTTTGCACGACATTGGGTTATTGGGATTCACTGAACCATTTACTCGCCTGCTAAATCAGGGCATGGTG
>CAWUTY010000132.1:0-4536 GCA_963925575.1 Candidatus Nanopelagicaceae bacterium | reverse complement strand
GGCTATCACTGAAATTGGTGCGGTAAAAGTGCGAGGCGGGGAAATAATCGGTGAGTTTCAGACCTTCGTTAATCCCCAACATGGCCTTTCCGATTTCATTACCTCATTAACTGGGATTACTGATGAGATGTTATCTGATGCGCCCAAAATCAAATCCGTGCTCCCCGATTTCTTTGAATTTCTAGGCTCGCATAAAGAAACGGTATTGGTGGCACACAATGCTCCTTTTGATTTAAGTTTCCTTAAAGCTGCCGCCGCAAAACATAAATACCCATGGCCGCAATATCCTGTAATTGACACCGTTCGAATCGCCCGATCTGTGTTGGACAGAGATGAAGTTCCCAATTGCAAACTATCAACACTTGCCACTTTCTTCGGTGCGACAACTTCACCCACACACCGCGCGCTAGATGATGCGCGCGCAACGGTAGATGTTCTGCACGGGATATTTGAAAGGTTAGGAACCTTTGATGTTTCGACTTTGCAAGCGCTTTTGGACTTTAAACGAAAGCGGAGTAAAAGACCTCTGGACTAAATGCTGACTATCTCCTGCGTCAGCAACGCCCAATTCTCAAGCAAAGACTTGGCGGCGCCAGAATCAACTGCCGTGGCTGCTTTATTTAGCGATTTATTAAGTCGCTCGTGAATACCTAATTCTTTTTCGCCATCAAAGGCTGCAATCGCCGCAGCAGCGTTGAGTAGGACTGCATCACGAGGTGCGCCTTTTTCGCCACTAAATATTGCTTTGGTAATTCGCGCATTCTCGGCGGCATCTCCACCGACCAAAGCGTCGATCGGAGCATTTGTTAATCCGAAATCCTTTGCATCTATCCGATCGCTAGTGATCTCACCTTTACCAATTGATAGAACTGAAGTTGTAGTGGCTAGAGTTATCTCATCAAGGCCATCATCGCCACGAAAGACGAATCCTTCTACGCCACGATCAAATAAAACTTGCGCCATAACTGGATGCATTCGCTCGTTTGCAACGCCGATAGCAGCGGCTTGTGGTCGCGCCGGATTGGCAAGTGGACCCAAGATATTAAAGACGGTTGCTGTTGCTAACTCTTTACGTGCAGGAGCTGCAAAACGCATCGCAGGGTGAAAGACGGGGGCAAAGCAGAAACCAATTCCTAGTTCTGCAACGGTCCTGGCTACTTGTTCTCCATTTAGATTAATCGCAACACCTAGCGCTTCTAGCAAGTCTGCAGCGCCTGATTTAGAAGATGCCGCACGATTTCCATGCTTAACCACTCGAGATCCGGCAGCTGCTGCAATGATGGCAGCTGTTGTTGAAATATTTATCGTATGTGCACCATCTCCGCCGGTCCCGACGGTGTCCACAGCCCTTTCCGTAATCGATATCGGTGCACAGTGCTGGTACATCTGATTTACCAGGGCGCCGACTTCTTCGGGGGTTTCACCCTTCTTTTTAAGTGCGAGTAAGAATTTCTTCAGAACCTCTTTTTCAGAACGATCCTGCAAGACTTCTTGCATGAAAAATTGCGCCTCTTGTGGGGTTAGATCTAGCCCGCTTTCCAGTTTGGAGATTGCAGCATCCCAATCAAGAGACCTCATTTTTATGACCTGTTGTTAGCGAAGAGCCGCGGCAGTTTGGGTGCGCAATAAATCTGCGACGGTATTTGCCAAAGTAAATGGATCGATCGGATGAATAACACTTGCTTCAGCGCGCGACCATGCCGCTAGCCAAGCATCCTCACGGCGACCGGTGATTAACAAAACTGGCGGGCAATTAAAAACTTCATCTTTAAGTTGGCGGGCAACTCCCATCCCGCCTTCAGGAACGGCTTCGCCATCTAAAATAAATAGATTGGCCCGCAGCTCTCCGGAAACGTTCTTACGATCCACAAATGCTCGCAGTGCAGGACCTGTGGCAAATTCCTGGATCTGGTGCTCTGGCATTTCGGCAGCAACCCTTTTCCCAAGGGCAGCGACAATTGCCGCACGCACTGATGCATCATCTGAATAAACGATGATGATTGGCTTGCTAGCGATAGTCATGCCCCGAAGTGTAATCAAAGGACAGTGTGTCTACCGACGGTTTTGGGTCCACATTTGGAGTGACCCGTTTCACCCAAAAGGCGCAAATTTAAGGGGCAGAACCTCGCTTCTGAATAGGAAGGTGAGCGTACTTTCAGGGATACTTAGGCCCATGACTAGTTCAACTATCGCGGCGCCACACAAGATCAACCGCCCCAACCTGGTGGCTGTTGGAACAATTGTTTGGCTCTCTAGCGAGTTGATGTTTTTCGCAGCGCTTTTTGCAATGTACTTCACAACTCGCGCCGTGCAGGGACCATCGATTTGGCTCGAGTCAACGGAGATGTTGAATATCCCCTTTGCTGCCCTTAACACGACCGTACTTGTTCTTTCATCAGTGACTTGTCAGTTCGGTGTATTTGCGGCAGAGCGATTCCAAGCAAAGCGAACTGGATCAATTTTTAACTTTAAATCTTGGGGAATGCGTGAATGGTTTGCACTTACATTTCTTATGGGCGCATTCTTCATCGCTGGTCAAATTTATGAATACGCAGAACTAACTATTGAAGGGCTAACGCTTGCATCAAACGCTTACGGTTCGGTCTTCTTCTTAGCAACTGGCTTCCATGGATTACACGTAACCGGCGGCTTGATCGCATTCTTAATTGTTATGGTCCGCGTTGCGAAAGCGCGGCGTTTTACCCACAACCAAGCAACAACTGCAATCGTCGTTTCGTACTACTGGCACTTCGTAGACGTTGTTTGGATCGCGCTATTTTCTGCTATCTATCTAATTAAATAAGAACCTACCAGGAAGAAACGGAAATTATTTTGAAGCGTCTCTCTCAGTTTCGTAGACATCGCATAGTTGCACCCCTTCTCTTGGTGCTCGCGTTGTTTTCAATCGGGACAACTTTCTCGATCGCTGGGGCGGCAACCGAAGCGCCGATTACTGCAGCGGAGCGATCAGCGCTTATCGATGAGGGGCAAAGAATTTTTCTCAAGGGGTGCTCTTCTTGTCATGGCATTAATTTAGAAGGCAGTGCGATAGCCCCTGCTCTTCTTGGCGTGGGAGCGGCTTCTGTTGATTTTCAAGTAGCAACTGGTCGTATGCCAGTTGCTGATATGAGCGTGCAAATCGCTCGAAAAGAACCTGTCTACAATGAAAAACAGGTTGAGGCACTTGCCGCCTATGTTGCATCTCTTGCGCCAGGCCCAGAAGTACCCGGTGAATCACATCTTAATTATGAACGCGATGGTTCTATTGCCGAAGGTGGTGAACTATTTCGCACTAACTGCGCAATGTGTCACAACTTCGCCGGACAAGGTGGGGCGCTAAGTCAAGGTAAGTATGCGCCAACGGTCATGGGAGTGCTACCTCGTCACATTTACGAAGCGATGGTTACTGGTCCACAGTCAATGCCAGTGTTTTCAGATAAGACAATCACACCGGAAGAAAAACTTTCAATTATTAAGTGGATCAAGGCTGCTGAGGCTGAGCCACAATTAGGTGGCGCCTCACTTGGACGAGTTGGCCCTGTGACAGAAGGCTTATTGGTTTGGACACTTGGACTTGGGTTACTTGTTGGTGTTGCTGTTTGGTTAGCGATGAAGGCGAGATAGATAAATATGGCGAATGAAATAGAAGCTATAAAAGATCCTGGTTTACCTGCCCACGTTCATCGTCGCGCAGACACCGATCCTAAGGCGGCTGCTAAGGCAGAGCGTCAAGTAGCGATTCTCTTCTCACTATCCTCCCTTGGCACAATAGCTTTAATCGGGTCCTATTTTTTCATTCCGCAAGATGCCTTTATCTTCTTCCCGGTACTGGGAAATACAAATGCGCACCAACTCTTCTTAGGTTTAGGTATGGCAGCGTCTTTATTCTTTATTGGAATGGGCGCAATTCATTGGGCTAAGACGTTAATGCCTGATGAGGAAGTAATTATCCAACGTCACGAATTTCGCTCCGAAGATGAAGATCGCGCAGATTTAATTGCAACAGCCAAAGCTGGCGCTGCTGCTGCAGGACTTGGACGCCGCTCACTAATTAAAAGATCACTAGGACTCTCACTTGGTTTGGTCGGTTTGTCTCCACTTATTTTGCTGCGTGATTTAGGACCATTGCCGGGTGATGAACTTAAGAAAACCTCATGGAAAGCCGGCACTCGACTTGTGACAGATCCAGGTGATCGACCAATTCGCGCCGATGATTTGGAAGTTGGCGCCGTTGCCCAAACTCTTCCGCAAATTGGCGAGGGTGTTCATCGAAAGCTCTCTGACATTGGCAAAGATGCAGTGTTGTTGATTCGCTTGCGGCCAGAGGAATTTAATCTTGATGCCGAGAGACTTTCTTGGACTCATGAAGGAATCATCGCATTTTCAAAGATTTGTTCGCATATGGGATGCGCAGTTGCTTTATATGAACAACAAACAAAGCACCTGCTCTGCCCATGTCACCAATCAACATTCGATGTAACTCGCGCGGCCAAGGTCATTTTTGGACCTTCTGCTCGACCTCTCCCCCAACTAGCA
>CAWUTY010000131.1:0-5479 GCA_963925575.1 Candidatus Nanopelagicaceae bacterium | reverse complement strand
CTCGTATGTGTACCAAGCGCCAGCCTTCTTAACTACGCCGATTTCAACGCCGAGATCGATAAGTGAACCCTCGCGTGAAATACCTGTGCCGTAGATAATGTCGAATTCGGCTTGCTTAAATGGTGGAGCCATCTTGTTCTTGACGACCTTAACGCGGGTGCGGTTACCAACTGATTCGGTGCCATCTTTGAGAGTTTCAATGCGACGGATATCTAGGCGAACTGAAGCGTAGAACTTAAGTGCCTTACCGCCGGTAGTTGTTTCAGGTGAACCGAAGAAGACACCGATCTTTTCACGGAGCTGGTTGATGAAGATCGCAGTTGTCTTTGATTGGTGAAGAGCGCCAGTAATTTTACGAAGTGCTTGTGACATAAGGCGTGCTTGCAAGCCCATATGTGAATCACCCATTTCGCCTTCGATTTCAGCGCGTGGCACAAGTGCTGCAACTGAGTCGACTACGACGAGATCAAGCGCACCTGAACGGATCAACATATCCATGATCTCAAGTGCTTGTTCGCCAGTATCTGGTTGTGAAACAAGAAGTGCGTCAATATCAACGCCAAGTTTCTTGGCATACTCGGCATCGAATGCGTGTTCGGCATCGATAAATGCGCAGATACCGCCAGCTTTTTGTGCATTTGCAATTGCGTGCAAGGTAAGGGTTGTCTTACCTGAAGATTCTGGTCCGTAGATTTCTACGATACGTCCACGTGGCAATCCACCGATACCAAGTGCGATATCTAGGGCGATTGAACCGGTTGGGATAACTTCAATGATCGTGTTTTGACGATCAGACATTTTCATTACTGCGCCTTTTCCAAATTGACGTTCAATCTGAGCGAGCGCGGTGTCGAGCGCCTTTTGGCGATCGGATGTGTTTTTTTCTTCGGCTTTATTCACTTTATCAGCAGCCACGTTGTTCTCCTTTAGATAAGAACGTCTATGCATTGCGCATATTCGTTGGTAGTCGGCCCAGAAGGTACGGAACTCCAGCGACGGCCTACGAGGCTTATAGAGAGCCTGTGGGCGGATGATGGAACCGCTCTGGTTGTGCAGGGATAACTTTATCCGAACATCTGTTCGAAAGGTAGCAGGGGGCGCCGACATCGCCTTTAGGCGTGTCGTGGGAGGATGCCCACGTGTTGATCCTGCTGCCGCCATCTGAGAAGAAGAACGCGACGGCCAAGCCCACCCCCGCCATTTCGGTATACACCGGCGTGCTTTATCAGGCGCTGGATTGGCCCAGCCTGACGACCGCTGCCAAGAAGCGTGGGACGACATCGGTTGTGATCATCTCGGCTAAGTACGGCGCCGTTCGGCCAGATCAATTGATTGAAAGCTATAAAGAGAAGATCGATAACAAGGCGATGCGCGCGCCGGTGAGCAAGATCCTGGATGCGATCAAGACCGATCTAATTGTTGATTGTCGTTCTTCAACTTACAAAACTGTCTGGCACTCCCCCGTTGAGAAAACTGTTGAGGTGCACATTTCAACCGTTGTCGATGGCGTGCGCATGGTCATCACGCATATGTCTAAGAAAACCCGCGGAGAAATTACTCGTTGGCTTTTGCAGTCGCGTTCTGTGGCAAAGACTCCCGAAGATTTATATGCAATCGTTTCAGAGAAATACCCCTGCGCCCTGACGCCCAGCGATGGCGTGGAACCTTGGGTACTGGAAGTAATCGCTGTCTAAAAGAAATATCGATTACTTAATTAGTTTCTTGCCAAATATCCCCAAGCCAGGCTAGCGGCGATAGCCACCCAAAGTTGATATGGAACAAGTAATAGCCCCATAACTAGCGATGCTTTAAATGTTAGAAAGAGCATTGGAAGTGTCAGTAGCGCGGTCAATGTCAAAGCAATCGATGCTGATAAGAAATTATGTGGGACATAGAATTGATTAGCCCAGGTTAGGGCGGCGATTATGCTTAACCCAAATAAAACAAGCCAAGAAATGTTCTCAGATCTAGTCAAAGATTTTGATACTTGAAAAGATGCGATGCCGAGAACGGTGAAGTTGTAAGGCCAGATCAATCCGATAATGGCGCTGGGAGGCTGCCAGGGTGGACGCTTGAGAGAGGCATACCATTCTGGCGAGGAGGAAACCCAGATTCCTGAACCGAAGGCATAGATAAAGACAAAGAGAACTCCAATGGCACCTGCGATTAATTTGAAATCCACGTCAAGAATCTATCGGAATAAATGAATTTCCGCAGTTAACTCCGTTGAATGCAATCGCTTTTTATAGTTTATGAAGTTTTAGCTTTATACCTATCCAGCTGCCAAAGAAAACGGTTGCGAAGAAAACCCAGCCCGAGAGCGCGAATGATTGAGTCCCGGAAAGTAATACTCCCACTGTGCAACCCAGTGCGATCATTGAACTCCAACCAAGAAAGATCCCACCTAGTAAGGCAGTTAGCCCATTTCGCCAAGTGATTTGTTGCCACTTAAATCTATTGCCAGCAAGCGCTGCTGCAAAAGATGCCACAACTAATCCAAGTATCAACCAACCGTTGTTGGTGATCGCATTAGATACCACCGCGATGCAGCCAGCCATCAAATCTAAGCCATCTAAGTTTTGTGGAATCCAACTTTTGCCTTCAAAGTAAGTGCGCGAAGTTGTGCTGATTTGGCGCGTTACTCCCAGTGGTTCAATTCGCAAATATGCAATGGTTCCGATCACTCCAACAATTGCCCCAGTGGTTAATGGGCGCCATCTAGTGACAATAAGTGAATTATACAGGGATACCGAATTAAGTGCAGTAGGCACTGGGTTTGCGATTGGAGTTGAATTCTTCCCCCATTTAATTGCCAAGAGAGCAATTATGCCAAGAACAATTAAGGTAATTAATAGCGCACCTGCATATCCAAATGTATGAGGTAACCAAATAGTTGGGGCTTCACTAATTGATTTGGAATAGAGAAGATTCCAACTCTTAAAACCCAAACCAAATCCAACTAAGGAACCAATCAGTGCTGGATAAGCACGAATTGAACCTTGACCGATTCGATATAAATGCCCACTGATGCACGCACCAGATAAGGCCATACCAAGACCAAATACGAGACCAGAAATAACCAGGATTAAACTAACTGGACCAATGTGCGCATTTGGTGGCAATCGATCTGTGGATGTATCAGGCAAGAATTGACCGAATAAAATTGCATACCCAATCGCGCCAACTGCAATAGCGCTAAGGATCGATAAGAATGGCGTGGTATCGCGATCCTCAATCGCATCACGGAAAATACAGAAAAAACAAAATCGCCCACGTTCCAGAGTGATGCCAAGAGCTGCGCCTAACAGAAGTGAAAAGGCTGCGTTTGCACCAGTTCCTTCAACACCACTTAATAAATATGCAGCAAAGAGAAGTGATACGACAATTCCTGCGGCGATGACGGTGCGAAGTGTGTCTGCTTTACTCCAGATAGAAACCTCAACAGAGGTAGCGCCCCTCGCGCCACCTCTGTCAAAGTTAGTATCTGCGCTAATTAGGCAGCTCCCCAGATTGTTCCGGCTGGATTATTAATTGGATTTCCAACGCCGTTGCCATACTCAGTCCAAGAGCCATCATAATTCTTAACTTCGTAGCCAAGAATTTCACTTAACACGAACCAAGTAAGTGATGATCGCTCACCAATGCGGCAGTAAGTGATGATTGGCTTCTTGCCATCAATGCCCTTATCCGCGTACAACTTCTTCAATTCAGCAACTGTCTTAAAGGTTCCATCAGCATTGACATTTGATCCCCATGGGACATTCACCGCACCTGGAATATGTCCTGCGCGAACCGCAAGTTCTTGGAAACCAGCGGGTGCGAAAACCTTTCCGCTATATTCATCGGCTGAACGAATATCAACGATATCTGAAGTACCTTTCTTGCGAACTGCAGGAAGCACGTCGCGGATTAACGTTGCGCGAACACTCTTGTCTGCTCTAGTTGCAACAAAATTTCCATCTTTAGGTGTCAGAACTGTTGTTGTGAATGCGCGGCCATCTTTCTCCCACTTCACACGACCACCATCTAGCAAGCGAACATCTTCGATGCCATAGGTGTTAAAGATCCAAGCTCCCCACGCTGCAAACCAGTTGTTCTTATCGCCGTAGAGGACAACGATTGAGTTTTTATTGATTCCGGCTGCGCGAGCCAACTTCTGGAAACGAGTGCCAGCCACGATATCGCGGTTTACAACTTCTACGAGATCTGTGTACCAATTAAATTTAACCGCATTCTTAATGTGACCACGCTCATACAAGCCAGCCTCTGTACTTACTTCGATAATCTTTACATCTGGATTATCTAAATTCTTTTCCAACCAATCTGCTTGCACAACCGAGCGAGCCAAATTCTTTGGTGCAGCAATTGCAGTATTAACTGACATTCCTGCCAATAGACCAACACTTAAAAGCGCTGCAATTGCGCGCTTCGTTCGAACGGAAACAGCTTTATTCATGATTATTCTCCAATTAGTTTTAGGTTATTAAATGATTTTAAAGAGCTGAAAAAAGGAAGTTATTGAGCGCGCTATAAATCAGCAGGCACTTGTGTTTACACGGCAAAAATCAATTACGCGGCGCTTTGTAAACATGAGGAAAAGATAGAGAACTAGTTGTGATTTTGCAACACGCCAATTACTTGCAACTGCAATTTACTTATATTTTGCAGTCTCATTTGGATAAGTGCTGCACAGCGCTTTCCAGATATCGGCTGCTTCTACGCCAGTACGCAGCGCTTCTTCCACAGTTTTGCTATTTAATTCAGTAATTGCAATATCTTTGCAGAAAGACGGTGCCCAGGCTTCTCCAAATGAGAGCGTGATTCTCTCGCGTAGATCAGAAATGCGCATTTAAGTAAAAATTAAAACAGAGTGCGATCGACTAAGAGTTCAGCTTGCTCGCGGGATTGGGCGGGAGTCAAAGGTTGCATCACTTGCCCCATTAACCAGCGCATCGCAATGCCTGTACCGGCAGCAGATTTGATGGCAGTAAATAAACATCTGGCAATTTCTAAAAATAAGGGATGCTCTGCGTGCGAAAGAATCTCAGTAAGAGCTGCCTTATCGTGGATACGCATTGCAGCCAAGGCAGGATCACTTGAGATATAAAGTGAAAGTTTTTCAAGAGCATCTGCTGGAGTGCCCGCGTTGTTAGCAAGTTCAATCATATGTTCGACTTCAGCGGTGATCAGTGCAGTCGTGACTGCGCTCTTGTCGCGATAATGATTATATAAAGTTGCACGCGAGACTTCAGATACATCTGCAATTTCAATCATTGAAACATTTGATAAACCAAATTTTGAGATAAGTTCTTTAGTACCTTCAAGAATTGCACCTTCGGTTCGGCGGTGAGTAGCGCCTTGAGTGGCGTACTTAGGCAGCGTCGACAACGGACAACTTCGCGGTCTCAAGAACTTTGAGCTCTAACGAGACGTTGGCCATCACAGTTGAAAGTGTTAAGCCAAGCGCTTCGCAAATTGC
>CAWUTY010000130.1:0-2573 GCA_963925575.1 Candidatus Nanopelagicaceae bacterium | reverse complement strand
CTGAAACTCGATTAATCAATAGAAACTAGATCGAAATATTCATCTTTCCAAATATCTTCATCGCCATCAGGTAACAAGATCACGCGCTCTGGCTTCAGGGCCTGCACAGCCCCTTCATCGTGAGAGACCATGATGACTGCGCCTTGATATTCACCGAGTGCTCCAAGGATTTCCTCACGAGATGCTGGATCTAAGTTATTCGTTGGCTCATCAAGAAGAAGTACGTTTGCGGCAGAGACGACCAAAGTAGCGAGTGCTAAACGAGTTCTTTCGCCACCAGATAAGACTTTAACTGACTTGTGAACATCATCACCGACGAATAAGAATGAACCCAGAACGTTACGGGCTTCTGGTTCGCGCAGATCATCTTTTGAAGACATCATGTTTTCCAGAATTGTGCGATCAAAATCAAGCATTTCATGTTCCTGGGCGTAATAACCAAGTTTCAAACCATGGCCATGTTCGACTTTGCCGGTATCTGATTCAAGTTGGTTAGCCAGAATTTTTAGAAGAGTGGTTTTGCCAGCACCGTTAAGGCCCAAGATGACAACGCGTGAGCCTTTATCAATAACGCAAGAAACGTCGGTGAAGATTTCAAGGGAACCATAGTTCTTAGAAAGTTCTTCACCAGAAAGGGGAGTCTTTCCACAAGGTGCGGGGGTCGGAAAGCGCAGCTTGGCGACCTTATCTTTAACACGAACTTCATCGAGTGATGAGCGAAGTTTTTCGGCGCGACGTAACATGCCTTGAGCAGCAGTTGCCTTTGAAGCTTTAGCGCGCATTTTCTCGCCCTGCTTCTGCAAAATTTCGGCCTTCTTTTCGGCGTTGGCGCGTTCTTTCTTGCGACGATGTTCATCTTGTTCGCGCTGTAAGAGATATTGCTTCCAGCCTAAGTTGTAGACATCAATGACGTTTCGGTTGCCATCGATATAGAAGACTTTATTTACAACCTGTTCGATCAGGTTTACATCGTGAGAGATAATTACTAGCCCACCTGAGTAAGTGCTTAGGTAGTTGCGCAACCAAATAATTGAGTCAGCATCTAAGTGGTTTGTTGGCTCATCGAGTAAAAGCGTTTCAGCACCCGAAAAGAGGATGCGGGCAAGTTCAATACGGCGCCGTTGGCCGCCAGATAAAGTGCCAAGTTGATTTCCAAATACCGCCTCGGAAACACCAAGTGAGGTAGCAATTGCTTCAGCTTCGGAAGTTGCGGCATAGCCACCGGCGGCTTGGAATTCAGCATCGACGCGGGTATAACGCTCCATCGCCTTTTCAAGCGCGGCACCTTCAGTCGTTGCCATCTCTTCTTCAACCTGGGTCATGCGCGCAGCGATTTGGTCTAAATCTCGCGCCGATAAAATTCTTTCAATAACAGTTCCCTGCTCTTCACCAGTGCGTGGATCCTGGGGGAGGTATCCGATCTTGCCGGTGCGTTGTACGGCACCACCTGCAGGAAGTGTTTCACCTGCTAAAACTTTGGCGAGGGTGGATTTTCCAGCGCCATTTCGGCCAACGAATCCGATGCGATCTCCGTGATTGATGCGCACATTAACTCCCGAGACCAGGAGGCGCGCACCGGCACGTAGTTCGAGAGCGCTTGTTGAGATCATTTGACGAAGTCTCCCACAGCGCTTGATTTAAATGAAATTAAGCAGCACCAATTCGTGTGCGACGAGGGGTTGCGAATGCTTTTCCAACTGCAGTTAGCTCATTTGCTACCTGCGCCTTTATGGTTTCATCTGATTTTAAAAGGGCAACAAGGGCGGCGATAGTTGTCTTTAACTCTTTCTGCTCACTCTCGAGTTCGAGTTTGCTCATCTTGGTCAGACGGCGAAGCGGCATATCCAAAATATAAGTTGCTTGCTCATCATTTAACTTAAAGTCCTTTATCAACTTCTCTTTAGCAGCTGGTGCATCATCGCTGCCCCGGATAATTTTAATTACCTTATCGATATCGATAATCGCCTTGAGCAAACCATCAACCATGGAAAGGCGACCTTCGGCCTTTGCTTTTCGGTATTGCGAGCGGCGACGAACAACTTCAATGCGGTGATCGATAAATACCTGCAAGAGTTCTTTTAGCCCCAGAGTTTGTGGGCGACCGTTGACCAGGGCAACGGCGTTAATCGCAAAAGCATCTTCCATCGGAGTTAGCTTGTAGAGCTGCTCTAGAACTGCTTCTGGCTCAAAGCCATTCTTTAATTCAATAACCACGTTGGTGCCGGTTTGGCCATCGGTTAAATCGATAATGTCAGAGATACCTTGGATCTTCTTCGCTTTTGCTAAATCAGCGATACGTTCTACAACCTTTTCGGGGCCGATATTAAAGGGCAACTCTTTGATAGTGATACCCATTTTGCGAGAAGTGACTTTGTTTATTTCTACACTGGCACGTACCTTGAAGGAACCTTTGCCAGTTGCATAGGCATCACGCACGCCTTCGGCTCCAACTAGTTCGCCACCAGTTGGGAAATCTGGGCCAGGAATATGCTTCATCAATTGATTTAGCGTCGCCTTGGGATTATCAATTAAAAACTTGGTAGCGGCGATTACTTCACCTAAGTTATGTGGCG
>CAWUTY010000129.1:0-20729 GCA_963925575.1 Candidatus Nanopelagicaceae bacterium | reverse complement strand
GCTGATGCCGATGGAGATTTAGTTAATATCTCAATCAAGGCTAATTTCAAATCACTTGGCGCCAAATACGGCAAGGAGGTTCAAGATATTGCCAAGGCAATTGCGGCTACCGATGCGACAGCGCTGGTTAAGACGCTTCGTGCAAGTGGTGCGACAAAGGTTGCAACGTGGGATATCGAATTAGATGATCTGGTGATCACTGAAGTTCCTAAGAGTGGCTGGATGGTGGCAAGCCATGAGGGTGAATCCGTTGCCCTTGATTTAGCACTTTCACCAGCCTTGATAGATGCCGGAAATGTTCGTGAAGTAATCCGTTTTATTCAAGAACGTCGCAAGAGCGATGGCTTTGAAATCTCTGATCGTATTAAGGTGCGTTGGAATACTGATCCGGCAATCGTTTCGGCAATCTTATCGGCTGCTAGCCATATCAGCGATGAAGTTTTAGCATTGGAATTTACTCACGACCCAAGCATTCCTGCAGAAGATAACGATCTTGCAATTAGTGCAATCCTAGAAAAGGCTTAACGCTTAAAACAGAACTACGATGAGGCTCTTAGCTAAGCCAATAGCAATTAGAAGAACGATAAAAGATAAATCTAGTGAGACTCCACCTAAACGAAGCGGCGGAACAAATCTGCCTACAAATTTCATCGGTGGATCCGTTACTGTATAAATGAATTCGAAAACAGCGATCAAAAATGAGTTTGGCCGCCAATTGCGCGCAAAGATGCGAACATAATCGATGATTAAACGGATAAAGAGAGCATACTTGAAGAGATCAAGAAGTGTTAAGAGCAGGTTTGTAATCATAATTATCTAACGACTTACTTACTAGATCAGCTCTGGTTAAAGAAGCTGGCTTGCGCAGCAGCAGTCTTATCTTCACTGCTGACATTTACGTTGGCAGGAGATAATAGAAATACTTTATGGCTTACTCGTTCGATGCGTCCGTGAAGACCAAAGACTAAACCGCTAGCGAAGTCGACTAAACGCTTGCGCTCTGACTCTTCCATGTCATCAAGGTTGATGATTACCGGATTACCTTCGCGATAGTGCTCGCCCATTTTGCGCGCTTCGCTGTAAGAGCGAGGTTGCAAAGTAATGATGTGATAATTGACTTCTGGTTGTGTTGATTGTGCGACTGCAACTGTTGAGCCAACTACTGTTACTCCTGCGCGATCACGTGAAAGACGTGATACATCGCGAGCAGGACGATCGGTTGCGCGTACAGGAGTTGCTTCAACTTGGGCTTGCTCATCGGTATCTACCAAACCGAGGTAGCCCATCATTTTATTAAGTGCTGACATAGGTAAAGTCTAGGGGTGATAAGCGCGCAAACCGAGGATTTCACTACCTACGCGCAAATGTGTCGCACCATAAGCAATTGCCACTTCAAAGTCAGAACTCATTCCGGCAGATAACCCAACGGCATCTGGGAAGCCCATTTTAAAGGCGCTATGAACTTTTGCTATTTCACCGAAGGCGCGTTCAAATTCGTATTCAACTGGTGGCACGCACATTAGGCCCGCTAAATGCAGATTGGAATCGGCAGTAACTTGATCGGCTAATTGCCCTAACTGATCTGCGTGAACTCCCCCACGATCTGGCGCGCCATCGAGTGAGAACTGTAAGAAAATTGAAACTTTGCGATTTTTTTCTGCGCAGATTCGAGACAACTTAGCGATGTGCTCACCAGAATCTATTGAGTGAATATATGAGGCCCAACTCGCAATCTCTTTTAACTTTCGTCCCTGAACTTGGCCTTGAAAATGCCAAGTTGCGGTGATGACTTCAGACTTTTCCGAACCTTCTTCGCTGCGATTTTCACCGAAGTCGCTGACTCCCAGGTCAGCCAAAATTTGGACATCACTTGCTGGATAAGTCTTTGTCACTGCTATCAAAGTTAACTCGCTGCGCTTGCGGCCTGCCGTTTCTGCAGCTTTTGTTACGCGATCTTCCACATTTGCTAAAGCGGCTGCGATCTCTTGCGCCCGCGAATTCATAGACTGACCAACCCAACTTGTCGTCCCGTAAGGCCATCTCGGCGATAAGAAAAATAATTAGCACTTTCAACGGTGCAGATTTGTAGATCGCTAATTTCGGAAATACCGTCTGCCGCAAGACAGGCTTTAAGAGCTTTTGGAAGGTCTAACGCTGGCGTACCCGCCGAAGTCTGAGCAGTTGCAAGCGGATGAAGCGCCACAACTTCATCATGTACATCTTGTGATACTTCATAACAATGACCACAGATAGCGGGTCCTAATACTGCGCGAATCTTTCTCGCCCCCATCTCGCGCATTAATTCAATTGTTTTAACAGCAACACCATTTACTAGACCACGCCTGCCAACATGCACTGCCGCGACCGCCTCTGATGAGGTAAGAAGTAACGGAATGCAATCAGCCACCATTACCGCAAGAGTGACTCCTGCAATTCCGGTAACTAGCGCATCTGCTGTCGGGGCTTCATCTGTAACCTTTTCGATAATCGCAATCCGACCGCCATGGACTTGGTTCATAAATTGCACTGGCCCAAATTTACCAGCAAGGAGTGCGCGATTTGTCTGAACATCCACCGCATCATCACTTACATGGTCGCCTAAATTAAAGGAAGTGAATGCGCCTTGACTGACACCACCTGATCGATCTGTAAAAGTTACCAACATAGTTTGTTCGTAAGTTAGTTGTTCACCCACAAATGGAGTGCGCCACTATTACTTCATAAAGTCAGGAACGTCGATCTCGTCTTCAGCGACGAGTTCTTCAAAGGTAACTCGCTTACGAGGTGAGGAACCATCAAGTTCTAGCGCCACTGAGATCGGATCATTGGCTGGGATTGGATCTGCAATCCCAGTAAGCGTTGATTTATCGATTACGGGTACGTAAACCTTCTTTGGTTCTCCACCATCGAAGCCAGCTGCGATGACTGTTACTCGAACCTCATCACCGAGGGCATCATCAATAGTTGTTCCGAAGATAATGCGGGCATCTGGATGCGCTGCTGATTGCACGAGCTCGCATGCTTCGTTAATTTCAAAGAGTCCAAGATCAGAACCACCTGCAACTGAAAGCAGAACGCCCATTGCTCCATCAATTGATGCTTCAAGTAGCGGGCTGGAGATTGCAAGTTCAGCGGCTCGAGTGGCGCGATTTTCCCCGCGCGCAGATCCGATACCCATCAACGCAGATCCGGCATCTGTCATAACAGTTTTAACATCTGCAAAGTCGAGATTTATTAAGCCAGGTTGCGTAATAATCTCGGTAATACCTTGAACGCCAGATAGCAGAACTTGATCTGCGCTCTTGAAAGCATCCACTGCTGTGATGCTGCGATCTGAAATTGCTAATAAGCGATCATTAGGAATGACTATCAGAGTATCTACTTCAGCACGTAAGAGTTCGATTCCTTCATCTGCCTGTGCTGATCTAATTTTTCCTTCGAATGAGAATGGACGAGTTACGACACCAATAGTTAATGCTCCTAGATCACGCGCAATCTTTGCAACGATTGGTGCCCCACCTGTTCCCGTACCGCCACCTTCACCAGCAGTAATGAAAACCATATCTGCACCACGTAAAATTTCTTCAATATCTTCTGTGTGATCAATTGCAGCTTGACGTCCCTTTTCAGGAGCAGCACCGGCACCAAGTCCTTTCGTTGATGTGCGACCAATATCTAATTTCACATCGGCATCACTCATCAACAAATGTTGTGCATCCGTATTTATTGCAATGAACTCAACGCCTTTTAGCCCGACATCAATCATGCGATTGATTGCGTTAACTCCACCGCCACCAATTCCAACAACTTTGATAACGGCTAAATAATTCTGTGGTGCAGCCACAATTTCCTCCTTTAGAACTGTAAACCTCTACTTGAGAATTACATTTCTACTCTCTTTAATGAGGGCAACGTATGGCGTTACCAGCGCGAAAGCAAAGACCGACTCATACTTTTTATTTAATTTGTTAGTGAAATTTCTATCTGTAATTCACTCAAATTCACTTCACGATTGGTGCATGTGGTGCGGTTACATCAATCATTCGAATCGATTTATTTTCAGGCTGATCAAGCAGTGCAGTTATTACTTTTATCTTCAAATCAGTTTCTAACCCATCGCCCCAGATTATTCGTAAATCTCGCCCGGAAAATGCGCCGTAAATTAAGAGATTAGTTGGCCGAGCAGCGCTGAGTCGATCTATGCCAGCGCTAAATTCTCTTGGTAATTCAGTGAAGACTTTTATCGCAGCTAATCCGCTGGCAACTGAAGTTGCAGAAACTTTTGGAAGGCCCTCTGGTAGATCTGCAGGCAGGGAAAATGTTTTTCCAGAAGCATCAAGTGCCACTTGAGGTTGGCCAGGTTCGGTGTATAGCGCCACAGGTACGCGAGAGGTGATGGATATTACAACTTTTCCATTTAGCCAATTGCGTGAGACTTGTGAAGATTGAATCCAATTATTAGCAGCCAATCTTGCGGAGATAGAACGTGGGTCTACTCGCGCCAACTTCTCGCCGATCTGTAAACCAAGTGAGCGAGTAATCATCTCTTTAGATTGCTCAGTTGGCGCACCGGTGATTGCGATACTGCGCACTGTTAGAAGGTTAGACCATCCCAAAACATAGGATCCCCCACCAAAGATTAAGACCGCCAAAGTGCTAGCAATTAGCGTTCGTGGTGATTTAACTTTCATAGGTTGCGCCGTTAATTAAAACGGCGGACCAGTCCGTCGCTAATAATTGGAGCGAGCGAATTAACATCGCCGGCACCAAGTGTGATGATCACATCACCGGGTTTGGCGTTATCTATTACCCAGTCAGATGCTTCCAGAAAATTAGGTATAAAGTGTCCATGCTCCATCTGCAGCGCAATAGTCTCGGAAGTAATTCCTGTAATCGGCGCTTCACTTGCCGCATATATCTCTAGCAGTACAACCTCATCTGCAATAGATAATGCACGGGCAAACTCATTCATAAATGCTTGGGTACGTGAATATCGATGTGGCTGGAAAACAACTAGAACCCGACCATCGCCGGCATAACGTTTAGCTGCAGTTAGGGTTACATCAATCTCGGTTGGGTGGTGTCCATAATCATCGATAACGCGAATTCCATGGACCGTTGCCTTTAATTCGAAACGACGTCCCGTGCCATGAAAACTCGCTAAACCATTGAGCGCTTCCGCGGCAGGAGCTCCAAGTGCTAAGCCCATAGCTAGCGCTGCGCCAGCATTTAATACATTGTGTAGCCCGGGTACCTGAAGTGCCATCGTGCCAATGGTTCGACCGCGCCAGATAACCCGCGAGGTTGAGCCCATCGCCAGTAAGTTAACTGAGTCGATAATTAAATCTGAACCCTCTGTCGTACCGTAAGAAATCATCTTTATTTCAGTGACTGTTGAAGCTAACAGTGAAGACCCGGCATCGTCTGCGCAGTAGACGAGAAATCCATCCCGTGAAATTGAATCAGCAAATTCAGAAAAGGCATTGGTTACATCGGCAGCTGTCGCAAAGAAATCAACATGATCGTGTTCAACATTTGTAACTATTGCTGCATATGGGTGATATTCGATAAATGATCCATCAGATTCATCTGCCTCGGCTATAAATAAATCACCTGTTCCGCGGTGCGCATTAGAGCCTGAGGAGGTCAGAGTGCCGCCGATGGCAAAGGAGGGATCGAGCCCACATGCTTGCAACGCCACTGTCAGCATCGATGACGTGGTCGTTTTTCCGTGCGTACCTGCAACTGCAACGCTGCGCGAATCCGACATCAAAATCGCCAGCGCCTGTGCGCGCGTGAGGATTGGTAAATTCAATTCTCGGGCACGAATTAGTTCGACATTTGTTGCACTTATTGCAGTTGAGAAAATAACAAAATCTGCGCCATCTACTTGTTCGCTGCTGTGCGCGGCATGTACTTCCGCGCCAAGAGCTTGCAGAGCACCTAATACAGTTGAATCTTTAGCATCTGAACCAGTAACTATTATTCCGTGAGACAAGGCGATGCGGGCTAGTCCGCTCATCCCTGCTCCACCAATGCCTACAAAGTGCAGACGCTTACCGATCCAATCCTTAAGTGGGCTGACCTTATTGGGCATTAGCGCACCTGACTTTTTAAGGCGTATTGCATGTAGTTAACAATTTTTTCAGTTGCTAGCGCATCACTATCTGATCCAGCATCCCCAGATTCGGCAGCAAGATTTAACAGGCGATTTATATTTGAATTAAGCCAAGCAGAAGTGAACTTTTTCTGCTCGAGAACTTCTGCTCTGTCTTGCGATACCAGCGAGTTGGCATTAAAACTCTGTTCACCGTTACCGATTGGCAGCGGGATAAATAAAGCGTATTTTCCAAGGGCATTTATTTCTGAACATGAAATTGCACCGCTGCGGCTAATAATTAAATCAGCAGCCAAATACGCTGTCGCCATATCTTCAATATATGCCGTGGATTTGTAGCGCTCCTGCATTGGCGGCAGGGCATTTAACTTACCGACTGCATGCAGCAGCTGTGACCCGCTAGCGAGTAGTGATGGAAGTGATTGCGTAATGATCTTATTTAACGCCACTGAACCTTGAGAACCAAAGAAGGCAAGTACTAAAGGATCGGTTGAGGAAAAACCTAGAGCGCTCTTGGCCCTGGCACGTGCACCAGTCCAGTCGCCTGCACTGTCAATGAGGGCCGAGGCAACGTCCTTGCGCAACGGAATCCCTGTCACTAAAGCGTTTTGCAGCGCACCCGATTGAACAGGCTGGGAGATCGCAGAATATGGGCTAAGGCGAGCACCTAAACGATTTGCAAAACCTGGTCTGGCATTTGCTTCATGAACCACGAATGGAATCCGCAGAGATTTGGCGGCTAGGTAAGCCGGCGCCGACACATATCCCCCAAAGCCAATCAAGAGATCAGCGCCATTTAATAGTTTGCGCGCTGCAAGAAAGGAACTAAATAAAGTAAATGGCGCTTTGAGTAATTTTGGAGATAATTTTCTGGGAATTACCACCTTCGGGATGTGACTTAATTTAAATCCCGCGGCCGGAACAAGTTGATTCTCTAAACCGCTAGCCGTTCCAATAAATTGCAGTTCATCACCCGGATGGTTTTGCCGCCAGAGTCGCGCCACCGCGAGTGCAGGTTCTATATGGCCTGCAGTTCCGCCACCCGCAAAGACTATTTTCATGATGTGCGTAATCTACGGCGTTCAATAGCATTTTGTAGTTCAACTTTCACTTCTGGATCACGTAGCGCGCTTCCAAATACATATCCCAAACCGAGATAGAGCGAAATTAAAGCTGAACCGCCATATGAGACAAAAGGCAGAGTTACTCCAACTACTGGCAGAACGCTGGTGGCAGATCCAACGTTGAGAATAGTTTGAATTGCTATCCAACATCCAATTCCTGAACCCACATAACGTGACATTGGGTCTTTACAACGCAATGCAATCTTGAAGATTGAATAAATTATCGCGGCTAATAAGAAGAGAACTACCAGCGTTCCGATCAGTCCTAACTCTTCCCCAATAACAGCGAAGATAAAGTCGGTATGTGCTTCTGCTAAGTTGCCCCATTTTTGTCGACTGCCACCTAACCCAACACCGAAAATTCCGCCCGTTGCTAAGCCCAGTAAACTATGGGCCGGTTGCCAGCCAGCATTCTTATAATCCTCCACTGCAAACGGATCGAGAACAACGAGAAAACGATCGACGCGATAACTAGCAGTTGCAATTAGGCCGGCAAAAGCCACAGCACCGATTGCGATCAAGGTTCCAAAGACGCGAAGTTCAATACCAGAAATAAATAGCATGCCACCAAGAATTGCTGCGATAACGCAGGTTGTTCCCAAGTCATGACCGAGCATTACCAAGACCATAATCAGTGCAAAACCAGGACCAATGAGCGCAAAGACATTCACCCGCGATTTTCCGGTGCGCTCTTCGTTAGACAACATATAGCCGGCCCAAAGAATTAATAAGAATTTAGCCAACTCACTTGGTTGTACGTCAACAAAAGGCAGAGCAATCCAGTTGGTATTACCTTTTACTGTTTTACCTACACCTGGAATTTGCAAAATTAAGAGAATACCTGCCGATAGCAGTAGCCCAAACCTGGCCACCAAACGCCACTGCGCCAATGAGCGTTGTGATAGAAATATGGCAAATGGTATTGAGATAGCAAAAAAGGCAAATTGGCGCGAGACGATGGCAACGGCGCTTCCTCTGGTATCTAGTGCATGAATTGAGGACGCAGAAAAGACCATAACCAGTCCAATTATTGATAGTGAAAAAGCGCTAATCGCGAGAATGTAAAAATTATTGACGGGCTTTGCTAGAAAATTCTCTCCTGCTTTGTTCACGAGTTCTCCTTCATTACGGCAGCCGCAAAACGATCGCCCCGATCGGCATAGGAAATGAATTGGTCCATTGATGCACATGCCGGGGCTAGCAATACTGTGTCTCCCGCACTTGCCCGCGACTTTGCCGCCAAAACAACTGCCTCCATCAATGAGTTGCTGACTCCACCTTTTACATAAGCAGAATCAGTGTCTATATAAATAATTTCAACCTCTGGCACTTGACGAACTAGTTCAGCCGCAATTAACTCGCGATCAGTTCCGATCAATATCGCCGCTTTTATTCTAGATTTGCAATGCTCCACCAACTGATCCATCTGTGCGCCTTTCGCTAATCCACCAGCAATCCAGATCGCAGATAAAGTACCTAACAGCGAAGCAGCTGCTGCATGTGGATTAGTTGCTTTGGAATCATCGATCCAAGTGATTTCATTTTTTACGAGAATCGTTTCGATGCGATGACGTCCTGGCTTGAAATTCTTGATCGCGCGACGAATTGATTCATGGTCAACGCCGATAGCGCGAGCTAACCCAGCTGCGGCCAGAGCATTTGAGACGTTATGGGGAACTGTGGGCACAACTTCTAAAACTTCAGCGAACATCGCGGCTTCTTGCGGATCGGCTACGAAAGCCCGATCAACGAGCAGTTCTTCTACAACTCCTATCTCACCGGGGCCGGGGGTATCTAAAGAGAAAAAGACTTTACGTCCCTGCCAGTGAGCAGATCTTGTTAATACTTCAGGGTCGCTAGCGTTAAATACTCCGGTGCTTGTGCGATCTAGAATCGACATCTTCGCTGCGGCGTAACTCTCGAAATCTCCATGCCAGTCGACATGATCAGCTGCAATATTTAATATCGCGGCTGCAACAAAGGTTGCTTCGCTTAGCCAGTGCAATTGAAAAGATGAAAGTTCTAAAACTAGGACATCATAATTTTCGGAACTTTCTACAGATTCGAGAACTGTTGTCCCAACGTTTCCACATGCAACTGCAGAAATTCCTCCTTCGCGCAGCATTGCCGCTGTTAACTCCACGGTGCTCGTCTTTCCATTGGTTCCTGTTAGCGCAATCCATCGTTGCGTTGGCGCTATATCTACTCGCACAGCCCATGCTAAATCGATCTCATTCATGATCTTTATGCTGGCCGAGATCGCATCGGTTATCAGCGGGTGATCCGGTTTCCATCCTGGCGAAACCATGACAGCATCAAATTTGTTTACATCATATGATTTCGAAGGAGCTACATCAAAACCATCAACTGTACTGATTTGATCATCAGCGATCGAAATCAGCGCCCCGCGTTTAGAAAGTGACCTGGCGACAACAAGTCCAGTAACTCCTGCACCCAGGATAAGAATCCGCTGACCTGAGAAGTTAATTGGCATCGCCCATCCTGCTTAACTATTTACCCACTGGGCGTAGAAAAGTCCAAGTCCGGCTGCAACACAAAGCCCTGCAATGATCCAGAAGCGCAAAACGATTGTCACTTCTCCCCAACCTATGAGTTCAAAATGATGTTGCAGTGGCGCCATCTTAAAGATGCGCTTGCCGCCAGTTAATTTGAAGTAGGCAACTTGCAAGATTACAGAGGCACTGATAATTACGAAGAGTCCACCAAGTGGAATCAGCAAAAGTTCGATACGTAACGATGTTGCAATGCCGGCAAGTGCGCCACCTAGTGCAAGAGAACCGGTATCTCCCATAAAAATCTTGGCCGGAGAAGCATTCCACCATAAGAATCCAGCGCAAGATCCTGCAAGGGCGGCAGATAACACCGCTAAATCGAGCGGATCTCTTACTAAGTAACAATTTGCTCCAGGTGCCACCGCGCAGCTCTGACCAAATTGCCAAACACCAATCAAAATAAAGGCAATAAAGGTCATTACCGCAGCGCCCGTTGCTAAGCCATCCAAGCCATCCGTGAGATTTACGCCATTGCTAGTAGCGGTGACCATCAATATCACCCAAATAATTACCAAGAAAGTTCCAAGAACAATTGAAGTATCGCGAACTGTTGAGAGATTTTGCGAAATCGGAGTAAGCCCATCACCATCTGGAAAATGTATGCCGGCATAACCAAAGGCTGCAGCACAGAGGACTTGTCCAAAAATTTTCTGTTTAGTATTAAGTCCGAGTGATTTCTGACGTGAGACCTTTAACCAATCATCTAAGAATCCAACGAATCCCAGAGATGCCATAAGGGCTAGGACTAACAGGGCTGACGTACTAATTACATTTCGAGTCAACAAGTGAGCAGTGAAATAACCTACCGCCGCTGCAAAGATGATGATGGCTCCGCCCATGGTTGGCGTTCCGCGTTTAGTGTGATGGGAAGAAGGTCCGTCATCTCTAATGATTTGACCATAACCCCGGCGAGCCAAAAATCGAATTAAAGCCGGAGTACCAAAGAGTGACAAGAAAAGGGCGATAGATCCAGCAATTAGAATTTCTCTCATCTTATTTCACTCTCACCTTCGTCAACGATCCAAAGCATCTTCTCAAGTTGATCAGTAATACGTTGCGCAATCTCTTCAAAAGTTTCCGCGCGAGATGCCTTCACTAAAATCACATCTCCCGACCTCATCTGTGTTACTAGCGCTAGCGCTTCAGACTTACTTTCCAAAAGATGAACATCCATTGCGCAATTAGTGCCGATCTCATCTGCGTACTCTGGGGCTGCGACGCAGACCAGGTGATCAATTCCTAACTCTGAGGCAAGGGTGCCAATACCCGCATGTCGATCTCGTGATGACGCGCCGAGTTCGTGCATCTTTCCCAGAAAGGCCCACGATTGGCCGCCGCGTTCTTGGGCAAAGAGAACCAAGGTTCGCAACGCCGCTTCTGCAGATTCTGGACTCGAGTTATAGGAATCATTTATTAAAACCACCCCGGTTATCTCAGAGATTTCCATACGCCACTTGCTGTGAAGTTCTGCCGTGGAAAGAGCCCCTGCGATTAAATCAATCGAGGCACCTAATGTGGTTGCAACTGCAGCGGCGCCAAGGGCGTTAGCCACTTGATGGATACCAACGATGCGAAGTCCAACGGCGGCGCGACCGGCGGAAGTTACCAAGTCAAAATGAGGACGACCTTCACGAATTTCAATATCTGTTGCGCGCACATCGGCTGCAGTGCTTTCGCCAAAAGTAATGATCTTTCCGTCATGAAGAGATTGCATCTTTTGCGTAAATGGATCGTACTGACCAAGGATTGCAACCGCTGATTTATCAAGTGAGGAAATCATCTCTGATTTGGCGGCAGCAACTGCTTCGGCAGAGCCAAATTCGCCAATATGGGCAGTACCGACACGTAAGACGACTCCGATATTTGGCTTAGCCATCTCACAGAGTGCAGCGATATCACCAATATGGCGGGCGCCCATTTCCAAGATACAAAACTTGGTGCTGGCATCGCATTGCAAGAGAGTTATTGGTGTTCCGAGTTCGTTATTAAAATTGCCTTGCGGAGCCACCGTACTTCCAACAGATTCCAAGATATGTTGCAATAAATCTTTGGTGGTTGTCTTGCCCTGTGAGCCCGTGATCGCAATCACTGTGAGATCTGGCAAGGCCTCACGCACATGTGCAGCTAATTTATTTAGCGCAGTCAAAACATTTTTTACGACAATGCAACGCTTTGCAGAAGGTGCTGTAACAAGCGCTAATACCGCACCATTAGCAAAAGCCGCATCTATATATTTATGGCCATCCGCCTTCTCACCCTTTAGAGCAAGAAAGATCGAACCTAGAGTTGCGCTACTTGAATCAAAGACTGGTGGTGCGGTGACAGCCAAATCATCGCCGATTAATTCTCCACCGACGATCTTTGCGATTTCAGATGCTTGTAGGGTAATCATCGCTTAGCCTCGATCGCCTTTGCCAAGATAACTCGATCATCAAAATCAAGAGTCTTACCATTTATTTCCTGACCAAGCTCATGACCCTTGCCAAGAATTGCAACAGTATCGCCTGCACCAGCAAGAGATACTGCATACGCAATAGCTTCGACGCGATCGCTAATTCTCTGCGAGGGTAGAGTAATATTTATCCCAGCAGTCATCGCTTGCAAAATAGCATCTGGATTTTCAGTTCTTGGATTATCGCTGGTGAAAATTGCAATATCGGCATTGGTGCTAAGTGCTTGGCCCATGAGCGGACGTTTCATTGGATCGCGGTCTCCCCCACAACCCAAAACTGCAATAACTTTACCTATCGTAAATTCACGAATCGAAGCCAGCACATTTGATACGGCATCAGGAGTATGCGCATAATCAACTAGAGCCGTAAAGTCTTGACCTATTGTAATTTCTTCAAGTCGGCCGGCAGCACCAATGATATTTGGAACAATTGCTGCGATATCAATTGGGTCAACACCTAGCTCAACAGCGATAGCGATAGCCATCAGTAAATTGTCGTAGTTATACCCACCTCGCAATGAAGTTGAAGTTTCGATTAAAATTCCGCCAGCGCCACGAACCTTTAACTGCACGCGCTTTGATTGGCTATCAATTTCGGTAAAGTGCCATATCGCCTGCGGGTTAAAGCGTGAGATGGTAATAACTGGAAGTTCGGTAGCTGTTGCCAGCCTTGCGCCATATGCATTGTCAATATTAATGCAAGCCAAGTCTGCAAATGTGAATTTAAAGAGAGATGCTTTGGCTAAGAAATAAGTCTCCATGTCACCATGGAAATCTAAATGATCTTGCGTTAAGTTGGTAAAAGCTGCAATTGTAAAGTGGGCGCCTTCCAAGCGATGCATTGTCATCGCGTGGCTTGATGCCTCAATAACTAGATGGCGCATATGGCGCTCTTTCATAACGGCTGCAAGTGCCTGCAGATCGGTTGCCTCTGGCGTTGTCCGCTTGCTGGCGATGACTTCACTGCCAATGCAAGTTTCAACTGTTCCGATTAAGCCACAGTCACGATGAGCGGCTTCAAATATTTGATACAAAAGCGTTGAAACGGTTGTTTTGCCGTTAGTTCCAGTGATCGCAACACCGCTGAGATCGCGCATTGGTTCACCATAAAAAAGCGCTGCTATGCGTCCTGCAACTAAGCGCGGATTTGAGACAACGAGGACTGGAATACCGCTTATTAATTTTGCGCCGGCGGCATCCGTTACAACAGCAACTGCCCCCTGCTTTCGCGCGTTGGTAGCAAATTCGGCGCCATGTCGCTTGGCACCAGGAAGGGCGATGAAAAGATCTCCCGATTGCACATCAGAATCGGTATGCGTAATTCCAGTAATTAAGACTTTAGCGAGTTCAGCTTCGCTAGTTGACGTTGCTGCACTAATCGAATGAGATATTTTCGAAAGCGCTAGTGAAAAATCAGCAAAAGGGCGCATTAGCGTTGCCTTGCGCTCACTTGAGAAGCTTTTACAACGCTGTCTTCACGCTTCTTCGCGCTTAATTCTTTTTGAGTAAGGGCAACTGGCATCACCTTGGTTCCGGTTGGTGCTACGTGCTCTGATTGAAGAACAAAAGTCATAACCTTCTTAAACACTGGGCCAGCAAGTGAGCCGCCATAGTAAAGACCCTTTGGGTCTTGAATAGTTACACTTATTACATATTTTGGTGCATCCGCCGGCGCAAAACCGATAAATGATGCGGTGTAGCCGCTGTATTTGCGCAGTTCCGAATTAAATCGCATCGCAGTTCCGGTCTTGCCAGCAACTCGATAACCAGGGACCGCAGCACTTGGCGCTGTCCCTTGCCCTGAGACCACAGATTCCATCATTATACGAAGTTGTTGCGCAGTTGTGGCGCTAATAACGCGCTCGTTCGTGCGGGCCGATGAAGCAGTAAATTTTCCTGAAGCATCACTGGTTCCTGCAATAACTGTTGGAGAAACCCGGACCCCATCATTTGCAATCGTTGCGAAAATACTTGTCGCCTGCATGGCGGTGAGTGAATAGCCTTGACCAAAAGCCACCGTCGGAGCAGTTGTTCCTGACCAATCACTTACCGGACGTAAGATTCCAGTAGATTCGCCGGGTAGCCCAGAACCAGTTGATTTACCCATACCAAACTTGGATAAGTAGTCGTGCAAGGTATCATTTGAAAGCATTTCGCCAATTTTAATTGTGCCAGTATTTGATGAGACTGCCAAAATTCCTGAGGTTGTCAACTTCTGTACTGGATGGCGTTCGTGATCGTGGAAAGTATCTCCACCACGTTTAATTGAATATGGAACAGTTAAAACAGTCTCTGGGGTGATCTTCTTCTCTTCTAGCGCAGCAGCAAGGGTCATAACTTTGCCGGTTGATCCTGGTTCATAAATATCTTGCACCGAAGGGTTGCGCATTAAAGATTCTGAAACAGTCTTTGTATTGTTGGGATCAAAAGTTGGCGCGGTTGCGTGAGCCAAAATATGCCCTGTCTTAGGATCCATAACAATTACAGTGCCACTTACCGCGCGTGCTTTGCTTACCGCTTCCTGAATCGCATTTGCTGCCACCCATTGCACATCGCGATCAATAGTTAGTCGAATAGTGGTTCCTTTTTTAGCGGCTACAAGTTCGTTCTGCGATCCTGGAATTTCAGCTCCGAGACCACGCGCATACGAGTATCGGCCATCTGTGCCGGAAATCTTTGAGTTCATGCTTGATTCGATACCGGTAGCACCGATTCCATCTTGGCGAACAAAGCCAACTAATGAGGAAACTAGTGACCCAGAAGGATATTCCCGAATGTAATTGCGTTCGGCAAAGAAGCCAACGATGCGTTTATCAAAGTGCTCTTTAGCAAGGGCAGCGTTATACCTTTGGATCGCTGCAGTCAGATTTCGCCAAACTGCTGGTTTGGCGCTCTTAGCAACCATTGAGTATTTTTTTGTACCCGAGATCGCACTTTGTACCTGCGCAACTGTCATTGCTAAATATGGCGCTGCAAAATTAGCAGTCTGCGCCACATCGGTTACCTGTGTCTGATCTACAACGATGTTTATTGCTGAGACGCTACGTGCAAATGCCACACCATTTATATCTGTAATCTCACCACGGGCTGCCGGAATGGCGCGAGTGGATTCCATTTCATTGACTGCCTTACTGCGGTATTCACCGGCTTGTACTGCCTGAACTTGAATTAATCGAGCCGCAAATAAGAGAAAGAAGATCAAGATGAAGACAATTAGGAAACGGATACGTGAGGCCGCTAAATTTAGATTACCCACCAGCGATCTCCCCATTGGCCAGTGCTTGCGCATCTAGATTAAGGAAAACTGGGGATTGTGAAGGTTGCATTCCAAGCGCTTCTGCATGTGCGGCAAGAGCGGCCGGTGATGAAACTAATTCAATTTGGCGATTTATCGCCTCGCGTTGATCTGCAACAACTTTTGCCTCTACTTTTAACTCAGAGAGAGTGAAGGCATCTTGTGCCAGCAGAATATTTACCGCGAGAAGAATTAGTAATCCAATTCCCGCAACAGCAGAGAGAAATATTGCAAAGAAGCGATGGGTGGCTTGGGCGCCCTCTGAAAGGTTTGGTACTAATTTTAGAAAAACTTCCACAGATTTAGCTGCCAATTTTTGGCGCGGTACACGCACGTTCTGAGTTGCTGCTGAATTTAGAAGCGCCATTTATGCCGCCACCTTTTCAATTGCGCGAAGTCGCACTGAGGCGGATCTTGGATTATCGGCAAGCTCTTGATCGGACGGTGTTTCACCCGATTTAGAGACCATCACAAACTTGGCGGCAAATTCCGGAAGGTCGACTGGCAGATTGCGTGGAGTCTTTGAGGTAGTGCGATCAACAAAGATCTCTTTCACGATTCGGTCTTCTAAAGATTGAAATGACATGACAACTACGCGACCACCAACAGTCACAAGATCTAGCGCTATAGGCAAAGCGCGAGTGATGGCGCCGAGTTCGTCATTGGTTTCAATGCGCAGGGCTTGAAATGTGCGCTTAGCGGGATTGCCACCTGTACGTCGTGTGGCGGCTGGAATGCTCTCCTTTACCAAGGTAGCAAGTTCTTGCGTCGAATTAAGCGGCGCCTTAGCGCGGGCTTTCACAATATTTTCAACGATGCGAGTTGCAAACTTTTCTTCGCCAAAGGTGCGCAGAATCTTTACCAAAGTACCTGGCGCGTAGGTATTCACGATCTCAGCGGCGGTGATTCCACGACTGCGATCCATGCGCATATCAAGTGGGGCATCTTGCGAATAAGAAAAGCCGCGGTCGACTTCATCTAATTGAATTGATGAGACACCTAGATCAAAGAGAATTCCATTTACTTTAGCGAAACCATTTTCCTTAACGACTTCAGAGATTTGATCAAAGACTGCGTGTGCGCTCTTGAAGCGAGTGCCAAAATGAGCAAGTTGAGTAGATGCTCTTTCCAGTGCTATCTGATCGCGGTCTATACCAATTACGGTGAGTGTCGGAAACTTTTCGAGTAGCGCTTTTGTGTGGCCACCAAGTCCAAGAGTGCAATCAACAATTACCGGGTTTTCATTTAACAGCACTGTTGGAGAGAGTAATTCAATGCAGCGATCTAGCATTACTGATACATGTTGCGCCCTTGCATCTTTCATTACTCCCCCATTTCTTAACTTGCCTGTTTTATTTCTTCTCTGCATCTCTCATCTCTGGTCACCGCCGGCCGACGGATCTAACGAAAGTGACACCGGGGAAGTGGTGTCACTGTCGGCTTTAGGTCGGCGGTGGCCACAAATGAGAGCGCTATTAAGTTGTTTTATTAAGTTTTTTGAAACTAGAAGAGCCCGGGAAAGATCTCCTCTGAAACTTCAGCAAAACCTTTTTCGCGATCTGTTAGATATGAATTCCATGCCGCGTTATCCCAAATCTCAACGCGAGTGTTTGCGCCAATAACTACGCAATCTTTTTCAAGTCCTGCATATGTACGAAGTCCGGCAGGGATAGTTACGCGACCTTGGCGATCAGGAATTTCATCGTGTGCACCTGCAAACATCACGCGCATGTAATCGCGCGCATTCTTTGATGTAACAGGTGCTTGGCGCAGCGTTTCGGTGATCGTTGCAAATTCAGAAGATGGGAAAACGTATAAGCAACGTTCTTGTCCCTTTGTGATTACTAAGCCAGCAGATAGCTCTTCACGAAATTTGGCGGGGAGTATTAAGCGGCCCTTTTCATCAAGGCGTGGCTCGTGGGTGCCGAGAAACATTTTCTTAGCCCCCTTCCCCGAGGACTTTTAAGCGGGAGATCCCACTTATTCCCCCACTTTACTCCACTTTGCTCCTTTTTCAACCACCCTCCGCCACTAATCTCCCACAACCTCCCACTGCCTCCCCCATTCGGGGATGAAAAAGCCCCCACCGAAATCGGCGAGGGCTGGTAGCTGTACCTTAAAAATTAGCCTTTATTACGCTGGTCCCATCGATCGTCTAGCCCCTTTGTGAAGCCTTGGCCAAATGAGCGGCGAGCGCGCTTTGGGGATTTGCCAGCCTTGGAAGCGGCGTTAGCAAAGCCGTTTATGAGCAGAATTACGCCTACCAGGGCCACGATGAAGCCACCCACGCCAACTAAAGTCAGTTGAGCGATTAGACCTGCGAAGAGAATTGAGAAGCCGCCTAGGACAAAGGCGATAGCGATCCCAATGGATGCACCTATGCGGGTGCGAGAGCCATTTAGCGTCGAGACCAGACCTGGGTCATCGACCGATAACGCCTCTTCCATCTCGGCTAGTAGGCGTTGTTCGCGCTCAGATAGTGCCATAGGCCCACAATAGAACAACTTTGCTCACCTTGCTAGTCGGTGTCATCGCCTGAGTCATCAAGTTTAATTAAGCGCCCTGGACGCACGCTGGCCTGCCCAAAGCGCGCCTTTGCCTGGTCAATACCGCCTTGCGCATCGCGCCAACCTTTCTCGCGCGCACCTAAGACCAGTTGTTCCGGTGAATCTTCCTGCAAGTTCTCAAGTGATACCCCGACCAGGCGCAAGCGCGCACGTTCGATCTTCAGCGCCAAATAAAGTGATTTAACAACTTCGTAAATTTCGTGGGTGCTATCTATGGGAAGTGCCAAAGTCTTTGAGCGATTAATAGTTGAGAAATCTGCAAAGCGCACCTTTATTGAAATCGTCTTTGCAAATAGCCCTTTCTCACGAAGCCGTGCTGTTGATTTTTCTGTCATGCGCAAGAACTCTTGCAATATCTCAATCGGATCATTTAGATCAACCGAAAATGTTTCAGCGGCAGAGATGCTCTTATCCGGTTCCTCAGGTGTTACATCGCGATAGTCACGCCCCCATGCCAGTTCGTAAAGTGAGGCACCGGCAGCATCACCCAGGGCGCGGATCAAAGTGGCACGCGGGGTATTGGCGATATCTGCAACGGTGTGAAGACCTAAACGTTCCAGTTGTTCTGCCGTCTTTGGTCCGACTCCCCAGATTGCACCAACTGGCAGTGGATGCAGAAAAGTTAATATGCGATCGGTTGTTATTTCTAGCATTCCATTTGGTTTGCAATGTTGTGAGGCTAACTTGGCGATAAATTTAGAAGGCGCAATACCGACTGAACATGTGATGCCCTCTTCTTTTTCTACCCGTGCCCGTATGGAAGTAGCGATCTCGCGACCAGTGCCCAATAGTTTGCGCGCACCAGTGACATCTAAGAAAGCTTCATCAAGTGAAATCGGTTCAACTAGCGGTGTATATGAATTAAATATTTGCATAACACGTTCTGATATTTCTGAATAACGGTGATGATCGGGTGCGACAAAGATTGCGTGCGGAGCCATGCGTTGGGCGCGACCGACGGGCATCGCAGCGCGAATTCCAAATGTACGAGCCGCATAATTTGCAGATAAGACAACTCCGCGCGCACCGGCTCCGACAACAACTGCCTTGCCACGAAGTTCGGGGTGATCGAGCTCGGCAACAGATGCGTAAAAAGCATCCATATCTACATGCAAAATCGTAGACTCGGTGGGCTCGTTCATTTCGCCGCTGTCTCTAGTAATTTGCGTGACCACTTTTCATAAGCCTGGCGTAGATCCCATGCACCGCTGGCGTTAATTGAGATTCCGCGATCTCCGGTTCTGCGCGTTTTGCCACGGACTAACAATATGGATGAACCATAGAGAGTGGAAGCAAAGCCCTCTTGGGCACCAGAAAAGAATGTCGAATCGGTGCAGCCATAACCATCATCAAGAGTTAGAAAGATAACGCGTCGCCCAGAACGAACTGGTGGGGTCTGCATGGCAACTTTTATACCCGCAACCAGTACTTCGCTCTGCGAACGCAGCGAAAGTAGATCTGATGATTTAACTGCGCCGATGGCATTTAAAAATGGCGCATAAAATTCGAGCATATGGTGGGTGATATCCATACCTAAACGTTCGACTTCGTTACGCACTTTTTCAGCAGCCCCCATTGGCGGCAGACCACTTGCTTCAAGGTCAGGAGGTGCGAAACCAAAGACCATCTGCGAACCAGCAACGGTTGCGACAGGTGAGCGAGTTAAATCAGATAAGTGCAGCAACAAATCACGGTGATTGATTGTGCCACTATTTAATGAATGCACGCGATCAAGTGCGCCGGTAAGAATTAATGTTTCTATAACTGGATGCGAGGCCCCGGATCTGCGATAAAAATCTGATAGGTCGATATAGGGACGCCCGGCAATAATCGAGGTGATTTCCTTATCGCTGATGCCAGAAACAGATGTCAACGCAATGCGAACATGGTCACCGCCTTTCTCATCTCTTTCTACGGTGTACTGCTCCCCTGAATAATTAATATCAAGGGGCGCTAAACCAACACCGAGTTGGCGCGCTTCATCGATCATCAAACGCTTGGGATACATTCCGGGATCATGAGTAAGTACCCCTGCAATAAATGCTGCAGGATGATGTGTCTTTAAATATGCCGATTGATAAGTGGGTAGCGCAAATGCTGCGGCATGTGCTTTACAGAAACCAAAGGATGCAAAGGCGCGCAACACATCCCAAATTTCGGTAACGGTATTTAACTCATACCCACGTGCGGTTGCGGCAGGAAAGAACCAGTCACAGACTTCTTGTTGGCCACCGATACTGCCTAAGGCGCGCCGTTTTTCATCAGCGGCAGCTAGAGAGATGCCAGTCATCGTGGCGATGATCGAGATCACTTGTTCGTGAAAGACGACCACGCCTTCGGTTTCGGCCAAGATCGAATAAAGATCAGAGTGAATTATCTGCGCGGGGCTCCAGCCATGGCGGGCGTTAAGAAATGGGCGAATCATGTCGGACTTAACTGGGCCGGGGCGAAATAGCGAAATATCAATAATTAAATCGGTAAATGTCTTGGGGGCAAACTTGCCAACTAGTTCGCGTTGCCCAGGGCTTTCAACTTGGAAGATACCCAAGGTGTGGGTTGATTGAATTAAATTATAAGTTGGCTCATCATCTAGCGGCACT
>CAWUTY010000128.1:0-10119 GCA_963925575.1 Candidatus Nanopelagicaceae bacterium | reverse complement strand
ATCGGAGGAAATGTCGCACGTCTGTACGGCATTGATACCGCTGCAAAGTTGAAGACAATTGAGAACGACGAATTTAGCCAACGTCGCAAGGCTTTCCTTGCCGACCAGGTTAACTACGTTGGTGCTTAATTTATTAACTAACACCTAACAGAGAGAAAACAGGTTTATTACATTCATGGAAATCGAAGAAGCTATTCGTATTGCGGCAGGCAGTGTTCCCGATCCTGAAATTCGCAAAACCATGGGTGAATTAAACTTGATTGATGAAGTCGTGATGGGGGAGGGTGGTAACGCAATTATTCGTTACCACCTGACCTCACCGCTTTGTCCTTCTCCCTTTGCAATCTCTATTGGTAAGGAAATGCGACGCCGAGTAGAAAAGATTGAGGGAGTTAATCGTTGTACAGTAGAACTACGCGATCACTTCATAGCAAAAGACATTGCATCAAAGGTCAATGAAGAAATAATCGCAAAGGATGCACCTGCGTGGCTATAAGATACGAGAGCGGGAGTACCTACTTCCCCGGCTATGAAACAACTGAGTCTGTTATTGAATACCTTTCAGCGGAAGAAGTTGCCCGCAGAACGCTTAGCAACAGGCGCGAAATTTCACTCTTAGAGGTTCCCTCAGTGATGCACGTGGCAAGTATCTTGGCAGAGCGCACCAAAAAACCAGATTTTTGGATCCGCAGCGCGGTAACAACCTTGGATCGATTCTCCCGTGAAGTCTGTGATGGAGATTTAGAGGCTGCGCTGAAGGCGGGCCAAGCCGATCCGCTAACTGCTGAACTCTTGAATCAAAAGTATCTCCAGTTGCATCAGGATTTAACTTCTGTTCAATTAGCCTCGCTAATTTTTGGGCCTAAATTATGGTGGACATTTAATGGTGTTTCGGTGCCTTGGGCAAAGCAATTTAGCACTCAGCCTCGTTCACATATTGCCAACAGCACCAAGAGGGATTTTGATCCAGTGGTGCGCTTAATAATGCTCGGTCTGATCGGCACCGGATTGACATTTGAAGAGATGGAAAAAATTAAAGTTAAGGATTCGGGCTCATTAGATGTAGATGGAAATCTTGTTGAGAATCCCTTTAGCGATCCTTTGGTTCTGCAGCTGGACACCGACGAGGGCCCCCGAATCACATTTTTAGGTGAAGAGGCTCGCGAAGCCCTGCATCAACAGTTACTTGTGCGCAACCCAAAATCAGATGACACTCTCTTTGCTGATGCCGTTGACTTTGAACGCTTTAAGCAGCACGCAGATACCCGTGGCAAAGCGATAATTGAGACTGTAAACAATGTCAATGTCATGCTCTGTAAGACTGTTGGGGATTTTTTCTTAGAGTGGGGAGTTCCCGGATCAAAGTTCTATACGGAAAATGGGCTTACTCCTCCAGAATATTTCGGTACTGGAATTTAAGTACTAGAACTCGTAGCGCCCGCAAGGTTTACTAAGACTGCTGCTCGTCCCGCCTCCAGGCGCGCGATCGGCACTCTAAAGGGCGAACAAGAGACATAATCAAGGTTAAGTGAGTGGAAAAAGTGGATGCTGCGCGGATCGCCGCCGTGCTCACCACAGACTCCGAGTTTGAAATCCGATGTATGGGCACGCGATTGTTCTGTGGCAATTCGCACCAATAGCCCAACGCCATCTTGGTCCAGTGATTCAAAGGGATTAAATGGCAACAGTTCCAAATCCAAGTAACGTGGCAGGAAGCTTGATTCGGCATCATCTCGGCTAAAGGCCCATGTCATCTGAGTAAGGTCGTTAGTTCCGAAAGAGAAGAAGTCAGCATAATCGGCAATTTTCCCCGCAGTCATTGCTGCGCGCGGAGTTTCAATCATGCTTCCAATTGGAATATCAAAACTTTGACCTGTGCCGGCCAAAGTATGCGCAATCTCTTCTTCAAGGGTCTTTCGAAGGTAGAGCAACTCTCGCTGTGTAGCAATTAGTGGAACCATGATCTCTGGTACCGGATTATGTCCCAACTTACGAACTTCCAAGCAGGCATGTACAAGTGCTCGTACCTGCATTCTAAATAGCTCTGGAATTAAAATTCCAAGTCGAACTCCACGAAGACCCAACATGGGATTTGATTCGTGCAGACGCTTGACCGCGTTAAAGACTGCATGTTGACGAGGGGTGATTTCTTCACCTAACGCCTCTGCCCGGGCCATCTCAGCGCTTAAGGTAGCAATATCTGGCAAGAATTCATGCAAAGGTGGGTCAAGAAGACGGATGGTCACTGGAAGCCCAGACATTGCCATCATGATGCCAACGAAGTCTCCCCGTTGCAGTGGTTCCATCTCGGCAATTACTCCACGTTGTGCTTCTTCATTTTCAGCCAAAATTAAACTCTCAACGTAAGCACGTCGTGGCCCTAAGAACATGTGTTCTGTGCGGCAGAGCCCGACGCCTTCGGCGCCAAGTATTCGAGCGCGCACCGCATCCTCTGGTGTATCCGCATTAGTTCTAACTTTTAGCACTCTTGAAGAATCGGCATGTTGCAAAATACGATCAACTGCCTTGACCACCGGAGTTGCTTGCGTTGCACTGGCAGCGAGTTTGCCTTCTAAGTAGGCAGTTACCGGAGAGGCAATAGTTGGAAGTGCGCCCAAGTAAACAATTCCACTGGTGCCATCGATAGAGATGACTTCACCTTCGTAGACTGTCAGCGGCCCAATCGTAAAACAGTTGGCACGCTCATCAACTGAAATACTTTCCGTGCCACAAATGGCAGTCTTACCCATTCCGCGGGCAACAACTGCAGCATGAGAAGTCTTACCTCCGCGGCTCGTTAAAATTCCTTCCGAGGCAACCATTCCAACTAAGTCATCAGGACTGGTTTCGCGACGTACCAGAATTACTTTGTGACCTGACCGCGCTAAATCAAAGGCTCGTCTGGAGTCAAAGACAACCTCCCCAACAGCGGCGCCTGCCGAGGCGGGGATACCGCGCGCTATCTCGGTCACCTTGCCAGAGAGATCAAACTGAGGGAACATCAAATGACCGAGTTGCTCACCAGAAATTCTGGAGAGGGCTTCATCCATTGAAATCTTGCCTTCATCAACTAGTTGTAGTGCAACACGAAATGCCGCTTCAGCGGTGCGCTTACCGACTCGGGTTTGTAGAATCCAGAGTTTTCCTCGCTCTACAGTAAATTCGATATCGCATAAATCGCGATAATGATTCTCAAGCAATGACATGACACGTTCCAGCTCTTCAAATGCTTTTGGTTCGCGCTCGTTCATTTGCGCAAGCGAAAGGGTGTTTCGGATTCCAGCTACTACATCCTCACCTTGCGCGCGATTTAGGTAATCGCCATAACTTCCATTTTCACCAGTAGCCGGATTTCTTGTAAATGCAACCCCGGTTCCAGAATCATCACTTAAGTTTCCAAATACCATAGACTGAATATTTACTGCTGTTCCTAAGTCAGAAGGAATTCGCTCTCTTTGACGATATAGTTGCGCGCGTTCTGAATTCCAAGAATGAAAGACAGCTTCTACAGAACTGACTAGATGTGCACGAGGATCAGTAGGAAAATCTTTTCCAGTCTGAGCTTCAATCTCTCTAATAAGAGCCTGTGATAGTGCTTTTAGGCCATCAACCTTCAATTCTTGGACGCTATTTACTGAGAATGATTCAAGAATTCGAGCTTGAACTTTATGGAAATCTTGAGGCGGAACATCGCAAACAATTCGACCATACATATCAATGAAGCGACGATAAGAATCCCAGGCAAACTGCGCATCGCCAGTTTGTTCTGCAAGAGCTTGTGCCACTTCAGGAGTCATTCCGACATTGAGAACGGTCTCCATCATGCCGGGCATCGAAAATTTTGCCCCGGAGCGAACCGAAACTAACAGTGGATTTTTTGGGTCTCCAAATTTTTTACCTAATGTTTTCTCAAGTTCACCCAGAGCGCTCTGGATTTCATCAGTTAATGAAGATGGGATAACTCCTGATGATAAAAATTCTCTACAAGCTTGCGTAGTTATGGTAAAGCCTGGTGGTACCGGAAGACCCATTCGAGTCATCTCCGATAAATTGGCACCCTTACCGCCCAGGAGATCGGCCATAGTGCGATCTCCGAATGAGAACGGGTAAACCAGCGGCTCAGTGGACATTGCCGAATAATACATGGATCTGAAAAAGGGTGACCACAACCGGTGCCAGCTCGCTTTCCTTGCCTTTGTTGTAAACTCTGGATCCAAGGTTCGGTGTGAGGGGGTAAAGAGATGGAGACAAGGGTTAGCTGTCTTCTTAGCGCAGATGCGCTGAGTGAGATTCGACGCAAAGTTCATAAGAGTCGCAAAGACACTTTTTCACCGAAGGAAGAAGTCAGCGCCGCTGAAATCCTTTCTCACGATACGAGATTGATTGAAGAATTTATTGCCGAGGAGTTCGAAGCGGAATTCGTGGCGTTGTTTAATTCCAGAGTGCAGCCGGATCCGTGGCCTGAAGTCAATAGTTGGGATTATCCAGGGCCGTGGCTAAACCCAATCTCAGAAAATCTGGGTCTAATTCTTGATGATAAGGATGCTGTCTATATATTTTCAAAGAGTGGCTCCTACACCCTGCATATTTCCAAGATTGCCTAGTGCTGCAAAACTACCGCTACAAACCTTTTTAGATTATCCTTCGGGAATGGCGAAAAAAACAATCTCTAGACACCGTGCGGCGGCGAAATTTGGCTGGCTGGGGGCGCTGATTGCGCTCTTATTCACACTCTTTTGGCCAAGCATTTACGTAACAACCATCCTTTTAAATAGCGCTATTGGCTACGTGGTGGCATTCATCATCAACTATTTTTTCCGCATGGCAAAAGGAAAATAAAACTGATTTAAAGTCAGTATTTCCCTCGTAAAGACTGCTACTTTACCCGCATGAAAAATACTTTGAAGCAGGGTCTGCCGATTTTTGCGATTTCCTTAAACATGCGGGCTGGACTCATATTAATAGGGCCGCTACTGCCAATTCTTAAAGCAGAGTACGGAATCAGTGTTTTTACAGAATCCATCTTGGCTGCAACCCCACTGCTCTGCTTCTCTTTATCTGCAATCTTGATGCGCAGCATCAGTCGCCTGGGAAATACCAATCGTATTATCTCCTACGCGATTACGGTCTTAACTCTCTCCCTATTTTTACGGACAACATTTGATATTGCTTCAATTTTAATTTTCTCAATTTCGCTAGGTATTTCAGTTGCGGTCCTCAATTACATGCTGCCTGTCTGGGTGAAGGAAAACAACACAGGAAATGCGGGACTACTCACCGGAATTTATGCAGCCGTGATGGGCTCATGTGCGGCAATTTCACTGGCAATTACCGCCCCACTTGCTGAAATGACATCTTATTCTTGGCGCCTTGCGATGTTGCCGTGGTTCATTATTGGAGCATTTACTGCTTTGTGGTGGTGGATAAAGATTCCTAGCGCCTCAGTCACTGCAGTTGTTGAACCAAAAGAAAGTTTTTGGGCAAACCCGCTATTTAAGGATGGTTCTGCTTGGTCAATTACGATCTTCTTTGGTTTGCTAAACATGATTCATTACGCATCTGCTACATGGCTACCAACAATTTTATTAACAAAGGGATTTACTCTGGTAAATGCCGGAATCTTAGTTGCCGTTGCGACCGTAGTTGGATCGCTGTTGAGTTTAGCCGTTCCTCACTTTGCTTCTAAGCAGAAAGATTTCCGCTTAGTTTTAGTGGTGTTCTCAATATTTTTGGCAGTTTCATTCTTCGCAATTTCATTAGATAGCGGTATGAGTCTTTGGATTTGGGTAATTCTTGGCAATATTGGAGTGTATGTAACATTCTCGATTGCCTTATTCTTGGTAGTTTTCCGGGCCTCAGATGCAGCAAAGACTAAATCACTTTCCATCATGATGCAGTCAGTCGGCTACATTATGGCGACTCTTTCACCCATTGTGTTAGGTCTGTTATTTAATATCACTGATAATTGGAACCGCGCCTTGTACTTTATTATCGCATTGGCAGGAATTCAGGTGATCGTTGCCTTAAAAGCTGGATCTCGCGAGAAAGTTTAAACAAGTCCCGTAATCTGATTAACCCGTAATCTGATTGAGTAGTGGTCTGTTCTCGGCTATCCGTGCTAACTGTTCCTGCACCATTTTGCGGGCACGTGGGTCAAAGGCTGCGCTATCTCCGCCTACATGTGGAGTGATAATCAGATTAGGAGCCGACCAGAGCGGATGTCCTGCAGGTAGCGGTTCTGGGTCTGTCACATCTAAACCTGCGGTGATTCTGCCGGTATTGAGTTCGGCAACAAGTGCATCAGTATCAACGATTGCACCTCGCGCGACATTAATAAGTGTTGCTCCATTTTTCATTTTTTTGATTCGATCGGCGTTGATGAAGTTTTTCGATTCTTGAGTAAGTGGCAAGATCAAAATAATTACATCAAGATCCGGAAGAAAGTTATCAAATTCGCTTATCTTTACTGCGCCATCGGCACCACTTCTAGAAAATGGCGTTACTTTAGTCTCAAATATTTCCAACAGCGAGGCAATGCGCTTTCCAATATGACCATAACCGACAATTCCAACATGCGAATCTGCAAGAGCAGGCTTAGTCGTACGATGCCAGAGGCCTTTCTTCTGGTTATCCATGAATTGTGCAAAACCACGGCGCGAAGCGATGGCTAGACCGATGGCAAGTTCAGAAGTGGATACATCGTGCAGCCCCGAAGCATTGCACAAGATAACGTTGTCAGGAATGTGCGGCAGAATATCTTCATAGCCGGCTTGGGAATAGTGCACAGTTTTCAAATTCTTCATCTTTGCAATAACTTCAAGTGTCTTGAAACCGCCCATGTAGCTAGGTACATAAAATTCAATCTCTTCTAACTGTGATTCAGATGGAATAAATCCATCGCTCGGCAGATGATTCATACCTTGGGGAACTAAAAGATCACTCCATTGCGTCCATATATTCATTCCAGAAATCTCCCCATCCGATTCTGCGCCCGCGTTGCTGACTTCACTTGAGGGATTATAGATGTATCAGAATTATATTTGGGAGCGATCAACTTTCGCCCCACTAGAGTAGAGGTATGAGCGATCTTTCGGCACAGGTGCGTAAAGCACTCGATGCTGCAGTCGCCGCAATTGGTGGAGCACCTCGTGAAGGACAGATTGAAATGGCCGAAGCTGTGGCCAACGCCCTCACCGATCGCCATCACTTAATGGTTCAAGCTGGCACCGGAACCGGAAAATCACTTGCTTATTTAGTTCCAGCACTCGTTCATGGCCGAAAAGTATTGGTGGCAACTGCAACGCTGGCCTTGCAACGCCAGTTGGTAGAAAGAGATTTACCGGCAGTTGTTCCAGCACTTGAAAAAGTTCTTGGTCGTGAAATTACATTTGGAATTTATAAAGGTGTCGGCAACTATGTTTGCTTGCAGAAGATGAACTCGGAAGACCTTGATCCAGATGGCGAAGTTCTGCTGGAAGTAAGTCACCTTGGCCAAGATGCCAAGCGTTTACATGCCTGGGCAAAGACGCCGGGGGTCTCAGGTGATCGCGATGATGCTCCAGAGGTCGATCGTCGCGTTTGGGCGGCTAATTCTCTTTCTGGGCGCGAATGTGTTGGCGCAGATGTTTGCAATTACGGGCCACAATGTTTTGCTGCCCTTGCCAAAGCTAAGGCGCAATTGGCCGATGTAGTAGTAACCAACCACACTTTGCTGGCGATAGAAATTGTGGATTCGCATCCAATTTTGCCCGAACGCGATGCCGTGATCTTGGATGAAGCTCACGAATTTATGGATCGCACAACTCAAGCGGTGACTGAAGAGCTAACGTCAGCGCGGGTTATTCGCGCAGCTGCGATGGCGCGCAAACATATGCCGGGCAAGTTATCTGATGCTATGACTAAGGCTGCCGATAATTTTCATGATGCGATGGCAGATTATGGCGATCAAATCCGCGGTGATTTAAGCGCACAAGGTCGCCTGGAAGAGATCCCGTCTTCGCTGGAGGCACCAATTCGCAAAGTAAAGGATGCGGCCGCGGCGATAGTGCAGATAATTAACGCCGATGATGAAATTATTGATTCTGATGGGATGGCAGAACGTGCGCGAGTTAAAGGTGCGGTCAGTGAGATAAATACCACTTGTGGCAAGTTATTAAAGATGGGCAATACCCATGTGCTTTGGTATGAGCCAACTTTTTCCACCTTGCATTTAGCGCCACTGTCAGTCTCTGAAGTCCTGCGCGCAAATCTTTTGACCAAGACGCCAGTGATCGCAACTTCTGCAACGCTCACTGTGGGCAATGGCTTTGATGCGATGGCGCGCAGTATCGGTTTTGTTGTCGGCTCGGATGCGGATACCGAAAGTGAAGATGGCGATATCGATCCGGCAAATGTGCAGATGCTCGATGTTGGATCCCCCTTTGATTTCGCCAATCAAGGTGTTTTATATATGCCAAAACATCTGCCGGAACCTGGTCGCGATGGACCAAGTATTGAAGTCTTAACCGAACTCGGCGAGCTAATTGATGCTGCAGGCGGTCGCACATTGGCGCTATTTAGTTCCTGGCGCGGGGTGGAAGCAGCGGATGCTCATCTGCGTAGCGTTTTAAAAGAGTTGCCAATAACAATAATTACTCAAAAGCGTGGGGATGCGGTCGGGCCGCTGGTGGAGCGTTTTGCTAAAGATGAAACTTCAATTCTGCTTGGCACCATGTCGCTCTGGCAGGGCGTAGATGTTCCGGGCAACTCCTGTATTTTGGTGGCAATAGATCGAATTCCATTTCCGCGTCCTGATGAACCAGTTATGTCAGCTCGGGCATCGTTAGCTGATGCAGCCGGCGGAAGTGGGTTCATACAAGTTTCACTGCCGCGAGCAGCCTTATTACTGGCGCAGGGGACTGGCCGGTTGATCCGCAGCGTGGATGACCGCGGCGTTGTTGCGATATTGGATTCGCGAATCGCCACTAAGCGCTACGGAAGTGTGTTGTTGAACTCAATGCCACCACTGTGGCGCACCTCAGATGGTGTAGTTGTCCGGGACTCGTTGCGAAGATTAGCTAAGGGCGTGAAAGAATAACGATATGCCGCGCATCCAAACAGATTCACTGGCCGCCCATCGTGATTGGCGCCGTAGCCAGTTAATCGATGCCGCTGCCGCAATTGCGTTGGAATCAGGTGGCCACTCAATTACCGTTGCTGCCGTGGCCCAACGCGCAGGATTATCGCGCACCTCGGTTTATGAATACTTTGCCAGCAGCGCAGACTTAGTTGCCGACCTGGTTATCGATGAGTTGGACAGTTTTGCGCATGATCTGAAATTGGCTATATCTGATGAAGCCGATCCTTATAAATCAATTGAAATATGGATCTCTAGCTCCCTTATTTACATCGCAGATGGTCGCCACTTATTGGCCAAGGCACTAAATGCGGTAGAGCTGCCACGTAATCGAAGTGCAGATATTGGTAAGGCACACCGTGCTTTGCTGGCACCGCTCACCAACAGGCTGCAACAAATAGGTGTTACAGACATAACTCAATGTTTAACGTTGTTGCAATCCATTACTGATGTTGCAACTAAGCGAATTGAAGGCGGAGCAGATGCAGAAAGCGAGATCGCTAAGACCATCGCCTTCTGCATCGCCGGAATTCGCTCCCTTATTTAACGGGGATTGTATAAACCATATTTAAAGCGTTCCACATGCCAGCCTTGGCTGGAGCAGTAGCTCTAACTTTGCATTCGCCACTCTTATTTGCTTGACCCAGATTTAGTTCAATTATGCAGTTCTTGGTAAGTGATTTGTAAGTAATCGTCGAACCAAAGTTGGTTTCGACTGGGAACGCCTTTGGCTTTCCTTTCACAAGGTTCTTGGTCATGCGTTCAACCTTCTGGTCACCAGGAATCAAAATGAATGGGAAGTTGCCAGCTGCTGCTGCGGTAGTTGTATTTCCAGCAGTAGCAAAAGCAAGTGCGCATTGGCCTTCACCTTTGAGCGCTGTAAATACGCCGCTGTTATATGTGCAATCAGGGGTAAGTGAAGTAAGAGTCACCACAAGGCCTGATTTTGCTGTTGCAAGTATCTTGGCGTTAGCGCGGTAGGCCAGATTTGATGGCACATTTCG
>CAWUTY010000127.1:0-10317 GCA_963925575.1 Candidatus Nanopelagicaceae bacterium | reverse complement strand
GCTGGCAATACCTTAAAGGGCGCCGATGTTTCAGATATAAATTTGGCCCGTGTTATTAAAGATGGCGAACAGGTTTACATCTACCCACCTGGCAAGGCCGGCAGTTCGGTTCGCACATCACCACAGAGAATAAAAGTGCGTACATCCGGACCCATCGCCTTAAATCGCGCCGGCACAAAAGAGCTTGAGACTTTAGATGGAATCGGTCCAGTACTTGCCGCTCGAATCGTGGCTTATCGAAGCCAGAACGGACCCTTCTTAACAGTTGAAGATCTCTTAAAAGTATCTGGAATTGGGTCAGCAAAATTTGCGCAATTTAAAGATAAATTACGCGTTTAATTGATTATCGGGCACTGGCATTAGGCGGTGCTCTCTGGGTTGGTGCGCTAACACAAAGCTGGATGGCACCATGGCGCACAACCGTTGCACTAGTGCTGCTGACTGTATTTGCACTTTCACAACGCAAACGACGTTTAATTGTTCTAGTGGCCGCTTTAGCGCTGGGTTCTTCAGTGATGTCACTTCGCCAGCAAAGCCTGCAATCTAGTGCGATCACGGATTACTTTAATCAGAGCGCACAAGCTCAACTTCGTCTCACCACAGATCCGCACTTAACCACCAAACGTGTGAGCGGTCGCAACTTTCTGCCCCCTAGTTATAGCGCGCTAGCGACTTTGATCCAGTTCGAGGGCGTGAACGGCAGCTTTAAATTACGCGTTCCGGTGCGTGTGATCATGAGCGATCTCAGCGCCAAATCTTTACTGCCTGGTCAACGCATTTCGGTATCAGCTCGTGTTTTGGCGAGTAAGGAACCACGTGTTGCCGCGCTTCTGATTGCCAATTCAAAGATAGAAGTTCTGACGCAACCTTCTAGATGGGCGGCATCCCTTGCCCACATTCGATTGGGTCTGCGCAGCGCAAGTGGGGGTGGTGATGGTGGCTCACTTATTCCCGGAATGGTTTTGGGGGATACCTCACTTCAAAGCGATAAATTTAAAGACCAGATGCGCCGCTCGGGTCTGACGCACTTAGTTGCGGTAAGTGGTGCAAACTTTGCCATCGTTTCGGCATTTGTTTTATGGTGCATGCAGTTTGTTTTTCGCACTATGCGTTGGCGGGTATTAGCTACCGCAATTGCCTTGATCTGCTTTATCGCACTTGTTCGTCCATCACCTTCAGTGTTACGCGCTGCTGGCATGGCAGCAGTTTTATTAATCGCTTACGCCACTAAACGCGGAGCCGATTCTCTGCCGGCTCTAGGTTTTGCAATTGCTGCGGTCGTAATCGGTGATCCCTGGCAAAGTCGAGATCCAGGTTTTGCTTTATCGGTGCTGGCAACTGCTGGTTTGTTGTTATTGGCACCTCGTATCATCGCTTTCTTTGAAAGAGCGCTACCAAAGTTATTTGCACAGGCGATGGCTCTGCCCATAGCGGCAATGGTTTTCTGCGCACCTGTAATCGTTGCTATCGCTGGATATCTATCGCCGATGAGCATTATCGCTAATTTGCTAGCAGCACCTGCAGTTGCCCCAATTACCATCGTTGGTTTTATCGCGGCGCTAATTTCTCCAGTGTTCCCACAAATTTCTGAAGTACTTGTCTACCTGGTTAAACCAATGGCTTGGTGGATTGCAACGGTTGCTGATTGGGCAGCAGGCTTTCGAGTTATAACTATTCAAAAAGGGCTTATTGGTTTTCTGGTAATCACTGTTGTGATTGCTTTGGTGTTGCTTGCCCCACGCAAAATAGTTATCACTGCCTTAGTTTTGCTCTTATCCCTGACCTATCTGCAGCGCTTTCCAGGTGGAGATTGGCAAGTTGTAAATTGCGATATCGGACAAGGCGATGGCATGGTGGTTAATTTAGGAAACCATCGCGCGATTGTCATTGATACTGGGCCAGATCCGGCACTCATTGATCGCTGCCTGAAGCAACTTGGAATTCGCGAGATTCCTTTATTGATTCTCACGCATAACCATGCCGATCACATCGCTGGCTTATCTGGCGCCATTGCTAACCGGAAAGTCGGCACCAAATGGTTTGGCAATGTTAAGCGAGGTGCGACTGCGCGCTTTGGTGAGATAAACATAAAAGTTCTCTGGCCAGATACCGGAAGTTATGACGAAAATAATTCCAGCATTGCGGTGCGAATTGATTCACCAGATTTCTCACTCTTTGCTGGCGGGGATATGGAGCCGTTAACCCAAGCAATAATTGCTCCCGAATTAACACGCGTAGATATTTATAAGGTTAGTCATCATGGGTCTGCATATCAGGATGAGGGTTTCACGCGCGCACTTCAACCTCAACTGGCGTTAATCAGCGTTGGCACCGAAAATAGTTATGGACATCCGGATGCCAATACGATCGAGTTATTGCGTCAGCTAGGCGCTAAAGTACGGCGTACTGATACCGATGGTGCGATCGCAGTCCGCGCTCGTCACCACCGGTTGCAGGTCAAGACGAGCAAGAGCCGCTTTACATTCTTGCGTTGGGAATAGCCAGAGACAGGAGTATTAAGACGTGAATCCGTTTTATTTAATCCTGGGCAGTGAAGGGGCGCTTAGCGATCGTGCGCTATCTAAATTAACGGCGCAGCTAAAAGAAGAAAAGGCCGAAGCCACCACGATATTTGCAGCAGATGCTTTATTAGGTGATATTTCAGATGCGCTGGCGCCTTCGCTATTTTCTGAACGACGCGCTTTAATTATTAAAGATTTACAGGACTTACCTGAAGATTCTAAAGATGAAGTAATTCGCTATATGTCCGCACCTGATGAGATGACCACAGTGATATTCGTCCATAAAGGTGGCGTTAAAGGCAAAGCGTTGCTCGATGCGATTAAGAAAGTTAAGCCCGAAATAATTGCATGTGATCCGCTAAAGAAAGAAGCAGAAAAAGAGGCCTTCGTAAAAGATTTATTCTTAGATAGCGGACGTAAAGCATCACCTGCAGCTGTCGCCGCCCTCGTTGGCGCACTCGGCGGGGATATGCGCGAACTACAACAAGCGGTTTCACAGATCGCACTGGATTCCCCGGCCGGCGTTATAGATGATGCGATGGTCGATAAATTCCACCAAGGTCGCCTTCAGACAACTGGATTCGATGTGGCCGATGCGACTATCGATGGAAATTTGCCAAATGCGTTAATTTCACTGCGCAGCGCCATTGAAACTGGCACAGATCCAGTGATGGTGACATCTGCAATCGCATCCGCGCTTCGTTCTCTCGCTAAAGTCTCTGGTTCTGCTACCGGTGCTAAATCATTTGAATTAGCTGGGCAACTTGGTATGGCGCCATGGCAGATTGATAAAGCGCGCCGCCAGTTGCAAGGTTGGACTCCGCGCGCACTTTCCCAGGCTGTTCAAGCAATTGCGCTGGCAGATGCGCAGGTAAAAGGCGCGGCCACCGATCCGATCTATGCCCTAGAAAAAGCCCTTGCCACAATTACCGCCGCCCGTAGCACCAGATAGCTCGTCATTAGGCGGGATTCAAGCCCCAATTTGAGCCTGCACCCCTTGCGCTGATAACCTTCGCTTCTGCCTGGCAACCAAAAGGGTTATCACAGCTTTAGACGTTCGGAGTAAAACACGTGGCAAATATCAAGTCGCAGATCAAGCGCGTTAAGACAAACGAGAAGGCCTACCAACGCAATAAGTCTGTCTCATCATCTATCAAGACTGCTATCCGCAAATTCCGCGATGCAGTTGCTAAGGGTGACGCCGCTGCAACAACTACTGAACTTCGCGCCGCTTCAAAGGCGTTAGATATTGCAGTTGCCAAGGGTGTAGTTCACCGCAATACAGCCGCTAACAAGAAGTCATCAATGGCTAAGGCTGCTGCCAAAGCCGGCGCTCGTTAATTCTTAACACGCACCAGAAAAGGGGCGGATAAAAGTGCCTGCAATTTCACTTGCTAAGGCTCCGCAACCCGCAGCAACAGATCCCGCACAGATACGCAATTTTTGCATCATTGCGCATATCGACCACGGTAAATCTACGCTGGCCGATCGCATGCTCGGAATCACTGAAGTTGTAGAAGCCCGCAATATGCGCGCGCAATATTTAGATCGCATGGATATCGAACGCGAACGCGGCATCACAATTAAATCACAAGCAGTTCGTCTGCCATGGCGCAGCGGTATCGATGGCCAGGAATACATCCTTAATATGATCGATACACCTGGGCACGTTGACTTTACCTACGAAGTATCGCGCTCGCTCGCTGCCTGCGAAGGCGCAGTTCTATTAGTAGATTGTGCACAAGGTATCGAAGCACAAACTCTGGCCAATCTTTATTTGGCGATGGAGAATAACCTAACAATCATTCCAGTCCTAAATAAAATTGATTTACCAAACGCGCAACCAGATAAATTTGCCGCTGAACTTGCTCGTTTAATTGGCTGCCAACCTGAAGATTGCTTGCGCGTTTCTGGAAAGACGGGCGATGGCGTTGCCGAACTTCTCGATCAGATCGTTGCGCAGATTCCCACACCAGTTGGCGATGCCAACGCACCTGCGCGCGCACTTATCTTTGACTCCGTCTATGACTCATATCGCGGCGTTGTTACCTACGTTCGCGTTATCGATGGTCGCATCAATCCGCGCGAACAAATCCAAATGTTTTCAACTGGCGTGCGACATGAAGCCCTCGAAGTCGGCGTTATTTCACCAGAGCCAGTACCAAGTAAAGGTTTAGGAGTTGGCGAAGTAGGTTATTTAATTACCGGCGTAAAAGATGTTCGCCAATCACGTGTTGGTGACACGGTTACTAATTTTCAAAACCCGACTAAGACGCCATTGGCCGGATATAAAGATCCCAAGCCAATGGTTTTCTCTGGGCTATTTCCGCTAGATGGCGCTGACTTTCCTTTATTGCGCGATGCTTTAGATAAGTTGCAACTAAATGATGCCGCACTCGTCTATGAGCCAGAGAGTTCAGCGGCGCTGGGATTTGGTTTTCGTTGCGGTTTCTTAGGTCTTTTGCATATGGAGATTGTGCGCGAACGCCTAGAACGTGAATCAGGAATTAGCCTTATCTCGACTGCGCCTAACGTGGTTTACCGAGTAACACTCGAAGACGGTAAAGAATTCCTCGTTACCAACCCATCAGAATTCCCCGATGGCAAAATCAATTATGTAAAAGAGCCGATCGTTAAATCCACCATCCTGGCGCCATCTGACTACATCGGCACAATCATGGAACTCTGCCAAGATCGCCGTGGAACTTTGCAAGGCATGGATTACATATCGGAGGATCGTGTAGAAATTCGATACACCTTGCCACTTGCCGAAATCGTCTTTGATTTCTTTGATCAGTTAAAGAGCCGTACTAAAGGTTATGCCTCCCTAGATTATGAAGAACTAGGTGATGAAGAAGGCAATCTGGTTAAGGTCGATATTTTGCTACAAGGTGAAGCCGTTGATGCTTTCAGCGCAATTGTTCACCGCGACAAGGCTTATTCATATGGGGTAATGATGACCGGCAAATTGCGCCAGCTCATCCCGCGTCAACAGTTTGAGGTTCCTATTCAGGCTGCGATTGGTTCGCGCATCATCGCCCGCGAGAGCATCCGCGCAATTCGCAAGGATGTTTTGGCTAAATGTTATGGCGGCGATATTTCACGTAAGCGCAAACTTCTGGAAAAGCAGAAGGAAGGAAAGAAGCGCATGAAGATGGTGGGACGCGTTGAAGTTCCACAAGAGGCTTTCGTTGCAGCCCTTGCCACCGATGCTGATATCGAAAAGATTAAAGCCGCCCGTAAGCAAGATTGATCGCGCTCTCTTTCTACATACTTATCCCGTATTGCATCAAGTGCGACGGCTACTGAGACTTCAATACATTTGCAATCGCAATTGTTGTCCATGCTCCAATGATCATAAATGGAGCGAAAGCAATTTCATTTTTTCTAGTAACTTTCTTTGAAAGTAATAGTATCAGAGCAAATATACCTGAAATTAAAAATGTGATAAAGATTGAAACAAACAACCAATCAAATCCTATGTATCCAATTATCAGCCCAACCGTGAAAGCCAACTTAATATCACCCATCCCAATTTGATTCCTAGATACTAAATTCATAAGAAAGTAAAAAACAAATAAGGCTAAACCAGATAGGAAGATTTGAGCTAAGTTAATTTCTATTTTTAAAAAAAATGCAATGCAAAAAGACAAAAACTGCGTTATTGCTAGTCCCAAAGTAATGCTATTTAAAATTAGGTGTGAAGACAGATCAATAATAACAATCACCAGAGTTACAAATATAAATGGCAACAGAAGAAGAAATCTAGTGTCGTAAAAAGAAATTTGAGTAAAAATCGTGAGACAGGTTCCTAATATTCCAAACCCAAGGAATAAGTTTGATTTAGAAATTATGCTAAAGATTGTGAACCTACGTAATATTACTAAATTCACCAAGATGACCACGACTGCAATTAACATGGACGCTATTTTTGAAATGTCCAACTCCCTAATTTACATCCTGCGTATTCATGACTGGTACATTATTAGTATACGCTTTATATTCGCAATACTCGAAAAGATATAACTTTAAATTAGTGGCGATCTAGAATTCTTACTGTTTTACAATAGCGATTTGAGAGTCTTTTCTCTTCTACACAAATTACGATAAATTGAAAATAAGACTATGACTGTGGCGGTAAATTCTATGAAAACAATATTTATGTTTGACTTCATAACAATAACACTCGTAAGAAGTGCTCCAAAAAAATTAAAATAACCAATAACCTCAAATTTTCGATACTCAAAATTAGTATGATTTATAAGAAACGGCATAACAAACAAGACTAGGAGAATTACCAAGTCATACTCTTTTACTCTGGGATTACTCAATATACTCAAAGAAGAAAGCCAAATGAAACTAGGAATTATGCCGAGTATTCTTACACGTTTGAAGTAGATGACAAGGCCTAGGGAAAAAAAGGTAAGGTGAGATAAGATTGAAAAATCAAGGCCATAATTGGGATATAGTAAAGAAAATAGAGAATATCCAAGGTCTGAATTATCGATCGTCCCTGCGGTCAAATTTCGCAGAAAAGACTGAAACATTGATCGATCATAGAGGAATGAGAAATACAGAATACCAATCGTGAGGCTGGATGTTAAGACGGCACATGCGATCATTTTTTTAAAATTTTGAATTAATAATAGTAACGAATATGCCAAGAAGTAGGGCTTAACGAGACTAAATATGATTATGACAATACATAGCAGCAGACCTTGCATTAGGAACGGTTGACGTATGTAACGCAGAAATACTCCCAGAATTGTGAGATGACCAAGAGTACTTAGATTTCCAGAGAAGAACGCCAAGTATCCCCAACCGAAATACCCAAAGCAAGTAATGAGACTTAAAAATAAAACATCTACACCCTTGATGGTAATTTGTTGCAAAAGTGCAAAGCTGCGAATCAGATACCCGAACGCCGCCAAGGTAGCGCCTACTATGAATATCTCGATAGGTATGAGTTTATTTATAAATACAAGTAACTTTAGAACAAGTGGAGGATAAAGGAAGTCAAATCCTTGGCGATCTATGTATGGATCTATCCCATTTTCAAATGAATTAATCGCAAACCTATAAACATCCAGGTCCCAAAAAATAGAATTCATATTCATCACAAATACCCAAAAAATTAAACTTAAAATTATGGCAAGATAGAATAGAACAAGCCGAAAACGTATCTTCATAGTCTATAAACATAGTCCGCTAGACTGATGTTGGGCAAATTTTCCAAAAGGTAGGAGTTTTCGTGAATTTCTTGGGTGTTTGTGGGGTTGGAAATGAATAAGCTCCGACCACATTTAAAAATTTCTTTCTCTTTACCAATTTATCAAGTAATTTACATTTCTATTATAAGTTTCACTTTAAATTTTTTTTATAGATCTTTGTCGGATTTTGACTTTTTCTGGCGAATTTTGATTGGGGGTTCCTACCTCCAAGAGATCAAACCTGAATCTTATGGACTACTCACTTGGTCAAGTGATAATAATTTTAATGATTGGGTTACAACGCAACCATTGGGGGAAATATTACTATTCTTATTATTTCGTTTTGGTGGACTTGAACTTGTGAGCGTCGTTCGCCTTTTCCTTTGGGGTGTGATTGTTCTTTCTATCTTCTTTACCTTACTCAAAAGAAAAAGATTTTTACTCCTCAAATTTAGGTACAAGTTTTGCTTATTTAATATCGCTTGGTTAGGTTCATTGCTAGTGATTCCCTTTATCCAAGAGAGACCACAAACATTTGTTTTGATGATTCTTGCTGTGATTGGGCCAATCATTTACAGAACTCCAAGAAATTGGACAAATAATGAAAAAATTTCGATTTTTGTTTTAGTTTCGATATCGGTTTTTATTCATCCAGCTTGGTTGGTGCTTTACGCACTACTTTGTATGAGTTATTTGAAGTGTTTGTTACCCAAGAAACAATTTAGCTTTCGAGAATGGCTCTACGATACTAAGCGGCGATTGCGAAGTTATGAAATACCTCTAGTTTTATTTATTCCTGTATTACCCTTCTTTGGGCCAAGTGGTTTTAATTACTACGATAATATTGTTTCAATCTCTCAAGCTGGCAGTAAATTTTACTCTGAATGGCAGCCACTTTGGAGATTTGAGGGACGCAATTTGCTCTTAATGCTTTACGTTCTTTTTTGTTTATTATATTTAATATTGATTAATATTAGTAAGTGGCGAATGCGTCAGCGCCTATTTATTACAGCATCTAGTTTAATCCTATTACTTTTTCCATTTTTATCTGCTCGACTCTTACCTTTTTCCATTTTATGTTCAATTATTTATTTAAATACACTTTTGAATAGCATATTTATTGCCGAATTAGAATCATCATCTAACGCAAAAAACTCACTACAATTAAGCGGTCCGTCAGTGGCGGTCAGTTTAATAAGTTTAATTCCCATTTTGTTTTTTTGTTTTTCACTTTCAAATGCCTTAAGAAATACTTCTAATGCAACAGAAGATTTCATTAGTAAAAATCCCATAAGGATAATCCAGTCAATGAGAACCCTTGGAAGTAGTTTTGTCATAAACGGACCTAATGAAGGTGCTCTGATACATTATTTTGGGGGTCAGGATGTGGTTCCACTTTTTGATGGAAGATCAGATCGATACAAATCAAAAGCAATAAAGGAGATTGCGAAAATCATGTCTTCTAATGCTGAGGGAAATGAGTTAGTTAAGACCGAGGAATTTGACGTTGCAACAGATATTCTCATCCCCCAGAGCTCCCTTTTTCGTCCAAATCCGCAGACGGGATTCCGGTTCGTATGCCAAGAGAATGGTTATTTGTGGTTTACGAGGAGAACTTCAGCAATGTGCTTGACTGGTCATTATTTGCCTGATAACTTTAAGAACGGGTTATAGGGACTCGACGTAAATAATCTACAGAGACATTATGGAGGAGATCATGAAAGACCTTTTGGCTAAAATGCTCGGAAAAATCACGGATCTGAATCACAGAGATTCAGAAAAAGGTGCCACTGCGGTTGAATACGCCTTAATTGTTGGTTTAATTGCTATCGTAATTATTGTTGCGGTTGCTTTCTTAGGTGACACAATTTCGGGAATCTTCTCAGATGTTGGTTCAGAAATTTCATCGAGAGTCTAAACAGCTCCCTTTAATCAATTATTAACGCCAAATCCTGAGGGTCGGTCCAAAGTTGATTTATGTTTAGTAAAATAAGGAGCAAAAAAGGGGCGGCAGCTGTCGAATTTGCCCTGATATTGCCTCTTGTTACTTTGTTGCTTTTTGGCATAATCGATTTTGGCCGTCTCTTTTTTGTTCAAATCAGTCTGACATCTGCGAGTCGTGAGGCGGTGCGTACCAGCTCTTTTTCCATCGAGGGTTGCCTTCCACCGCTTCACCCTTTAGTCATTGGAATTACCCCTAGCGCTTCCGATCCATGTTACTCGCCGACCTATACGTACATATCTAACCCAACAATACTTGCTCAAGTTAAGGCTGCTGCGGAGGGTGCGTCATCTAACGTAAAGGCGGTGAGTCAGTTGAACTCCAATTCAGAAATAGTAACGAAAATCATTAAGCCCTGTTCCTTGATTCCCCAAATTCTTGAAACTGAAGTCAGAGTGAGTATCGTCTTTGATTGGATTTTGCCTTTGGGCTTTGGATCAGGTCAACCTTATAAACTCAGTTCTACGGGTTTCATGAAATGTCTTAACTGAAATAATATTGAAAGGTGAGATTTTATAAGACTGATGGCAAAGAACGTGGGGCAATCTCTGTCATATTTGCAATCCTAATTTCAAGCTCGTTA
>CAWUTY010000126.1:0-4791 GCA_963925575.1 Candidatus Nanopelagicaceae bacterium | reverse complement strand
GTTGATGAGATGATCTCTAAGGTGCGTCGCGAGATGTATGAACTTAGAGATTTAAAGATAGAGAGTGTTCAGGATTATTTAACTAAAATTTCTCAGGAACTTTGCGGTTCAGCCTTAACCAAGGTTGATATAGAAGAATTTTTTATTAATGAAGTAATTAGCGATAACTTGAAAGTGATTGCTACAGAATTACTACGCAATAGCGTTAGTCACGCTAGGGCTAGCGCGATTGAATTGCACTTGAGCCAGATCGAAAATCATATCTACCTAGAAGTGCGCGATAACGGTATAGGAGGTTTAACGATGGAGAGTTCACGTTTGGGTTTAATCGGAATACAAGAGCGAGTAGAAAGCTTCGGCGGAACCCTATTCTATCAATCAACTGAACTTGGGACCCGTATCTCCGTAACTCTTTGATTGATCAGGTAAGCCCACAAATACTTATTGTCGATGATCATCCATCCGTTCGATCTGGGGTTCGGCGCGCAGTTGAAGGCGCCGGAATGCGCTGTTGCGGTGAAGCAGCATCCCGTGATGAAGCCTTTGCTCAAATCACACTCCATGTCCCTGATGGTGTGGTTCTTGATTTAAATCTTCCAGATGGTTCTGGGCTTGATGTTATTAATTGGATTCGCGAACACTCGCAAACCATGGCCATTGTCATGCTTACTATGAGCGATGAGGATTCACATTTATTGGCGGCAATGAAATCTGGAGCCAGCGCATACGTGAAGAAGAGCGCTCCCCTGTCGCAAATAATTGCCTCACTCAAGGCAGCGCTTGCCCAACCTAATAATTTCAGCGCGCCAGGAATGGCCTCAATTATTTCTACATCCAAGATAACTTTTGATTTAACTCCGCGCGAACTTAGCGTCCTCAAAGCGATTTCGTTAGACGGCGCTAATAAGGATCTAGCAAGATCTCTCTATATTTCAGAGGCTACATTTAAAACCCACCTCGCATCTATCTACAGCAAGATGGGTGTTTCAAGCAGATTTAGCGCAATTAACAAAGCGCGTAACTTCAATCTTTTATAAGTAAATCCCGAAAGACGCCGGCCCAAATTTGCCAACGCCAATCGGAATAAATCCATTTACGTCCCGCAACTCCCATTGCTCGCGCGGCTTGCGGGTCATCGAATAGCGAAATTATCGCTCGCGCAACATCATTCGGATTTGTACCATCGACAGTTACCCCAGTTACTCCTTCAACCACCGCATCTGGCGCGCCTCCAGAGATACCTGCGACCACAGGAAGTTCGCACGAGCTGGCTTCTAGATAAACAATTCCCAGCCCCTCTACCTCTAGCCCCGCTAAACGAGATCGCGACGGCATTGCAAAAATATCTCCAGCACATATATATCTAGGCAAATCGGCATGTTGGATTCTTCCGATAAATGTTATTGAGTTCGCAACTTTTAACTTTTCTACTAATTTTTCCAAATGCTCACGATACGGGCCCTCACCAACCATCAAAATATGCGCAGTGGTATGGCTCTGCAAAATCTTAGGAAGGGCGGCAATCAAAGTATCTTGACCCTTGCGGTGAACAAGTCGACCAACGCTAACAATTACTTTTTTATCGCTTAAGCCTAAGGAGTTACGTAACTCTGGCGCACCCGGATGTGGCGCGAAATGATCGGTATCTATGCCGGGTGCAATCTTGACCATTGTCTGCGAAGCACGTTTTGAGAGTGCACGTGAAATTTCGGAACGCGTGAAATCTCCGAGGTAAGTCAAATGATCGACGTTATTGCCGATAAATCGAATAGCCAATTTAAATGGCCAGACCTTTGACCACCAAACTTCGTGTCCATGAGTAAGCGCAACTATTCGAGATATTCCAGCTTTACGTATTTCTCGAGACATCACAGCCAAAGGTGCAGCCGCCCCGAAAAGTGCGGTTTCAATCTTTTCTTCTTTGATAATTTTTTTAACGGCGCGGACTACTCGTGGAGTAGGCAGCAGGATTTTTGACTTATCTCTAATAACTTCTACCCCAAATTCACTCAACCATTTTTCATCGTATTGGGATGTCTGATCTTGGCTGGAGGTGTATACAGTTATTGCACCTTTAGGAAGTCTCTCGATTAAACCCATAATAAATGTCTCGATACCACCGGCGCGAGGACCGAAATCGTTGGTGATACAGATTATTTTCTGAGGCATTTATTTCTCTTTAGAAGAATTACTAAAGGCTATGGGCATAAGAGTTCTAGGCTAACGCTGCTTACAACACTGGCTCAACTTAAGGTAAGCGTGGCTAGGCTGTGAATTTAATTATTTTCAGCCATTTCACGCTGAATTAAAGCGCAGCGGACGAACTATTCCGCGCGATGAGAGTAAATCAATTGCCTCGGCGGTTTTATCGGGAATCTCGCAGTGCGTTGATTTATCCCGATTCTTATCCAAGAAAAATGTCAGGACACAATCACCGCATCCAATATCTCGAACTGCGCAGGTTTCACATTTAATGATCATGCAAGAAACGATAAGGGCGCCCACTGACAACCCAAATAAAGTCAGTGCGCGCGATAACCTTTCGCCATGTCAGTCTTCGCATCCCTGGTGGTCGGCGCCGATGGATCGACCTCCAAGAACGGATCCTCAAGCGGGATTTCTAGCGGGGCTGACCGCACAACTTTTCTGGCGCGCCGGCGCAACGCTGATTTCATTTTGATAGGCGGGCAAACCGCACGCACCGAGCCCTATCACCGAACCCCCGTTCCCGTCGTCGTTTCTTCTCGCTCGATGATAAACGCCCTTGCCGACAACCGATTGGCCCACTGGTGGAATCTCTCCCCTCTTAGCGCCCTAGAAAAGGGGAGAAAGAAATTTGGTCCGAACGTCCTTGTCGAAGCTGGTCCGCGATTAATTAACGAACTAATTCAAGCCAAAGTTCTCGATGGTATTTACTTAAGTATCACAAGCGTTACTGATGGCGAAGATGTAATTGGCATAGAAGAGCTCTTATCGAATTTCACCAGTGTTCAACGAGATGAAATTCAAGGCACTTGCTTTATAGAAGCTAAAACGCTGAAATAATTGCAACTCCCGCAACGGCTGCAAAAATTCCAAGATACTGGATTCGGTGCAGCCGCTCGCGCAAGAATTGGAATGCCAGTAGGGCGGTAAAGATTGGATAGAGCGCGCCAAGCACCATCGATAATGTGAGGTTGCCCTTAGTAGTTGCAACACCTAACAATAGATTTGCAAGAAAATCAGCGCAGCCAATAAAAATTAATATCGGAGAATGCTTTAACTTTAATCCGCCGAGGGTTCGGTACTTCGCAAAAATTCCAAGAGAGACCAACAGCGTTGTAGCACGCATCATGACCATAGTCATCAGGGCACTTTCTTGTGATCCAATTGCCATAAAAACTAACGCGGTTCCAAAGCCAGAAGCTGCGCCGAGGGCGAGAATTAGCGGCCTTATTGGTAAGCCTTGTGATAATTCTGGGCCGCTTGCTAAAAATGCCCCGACTATTGCCAATGTTGCACCGATCGAAAGTATTAGCGTTAAACGATCACCTTTAACAAAATATGCATAACCAACTGGAATAAGTGCAGATAATCCACTAATTGGAGAAACAACTCCCATGCGACCGGTGGAGAGTCCAGCGTATAAACAAATCAATCCGCAATAACCAAGGATTCCAGCCAGTGCTCCCGGAATGAAGTATCCATCTGCGCCAAATGCGTTACTTGAAAAATCACCACTTACGATTACAAGTCCGATGCCGAATACCAAGCCGATCGCCTGGGTAACTCCGAGAACAGCGATCGCCGGATGTGCCTTACTTAATTTCCCGCCGTGATAATCGGCAGTGCCCCATAAGAGGCTAGAGAAAAGGGCTAGCAAAGTGGCCATAGCAGGCAAGGCTACACAACCCTGCGCCCCGCCTCCCACTTATGGACAATGGTTATCTTTAGAATTAAGTAGTGGATGTCGCCCAATTCAATCGCATGATAGATCAACTTCGCGTTGTTACTCCACGCTCAGAAATTATTCTTGAAGAAGTTCCGGCTCCGCAAAAATTGGCTACCTTCGCTTTTGCATTTACTGCAGATGTTTCAAATGGCTTGCTAGGCGATGCCGAAGAAGAGATTGCATCAGGTCGCTTTGTCTTGCTTCACGAACCAGATGGACAAGAAACCTGGGAAGGCGAATTCCGCTGCGTTACATTCTTAAGCGCTGATGTTGATGAAGCGATGCAAGATGATCCGCTATTGCCAGAAGTCGGTTGGACTTGGTTACTTGATTCACTTTCAGAGGCCGGCTGCGAATTTAACGCTCCAAGTGGAACAGTAACCCGAGTATCGAGTGCATCCTTTGGAAAACTTTCACCGCGTAATGACGAATCCGAAATTGAGATTCGCGCATCTTGGAGTCCCATCATTAAAGAGAGCAGTGACATGCTGGCCCACATAAAAGCTTGGTGTAATTTGTTAGGCGAAGTTGCCGGCCTGCCTCCAGTCGTTGAAGGCGTCGCACCGATTTCTGCTGCTCGCCGCAAGGCTTAACGCAACCGTCTTATCTATGAACGAACCTACTGATTCACCTGCTGACCTTGTCGAGGAAAATTCAACACCTGCCCCAACTGCGATTGCGCTCTTAGCCCCCGAAAACGGAGTACCGCAAATTGTCGATAGTGAGTCGCTATTTGAACGCGCCCTTGCCGAGTTAGCCCAAGGTTCTGGGCCCTTTGCAGTTGATGCCGAACGCGCATCTGGATTTAAATTTAGCGCTCGAGCGTATTTGATTCAGATAAAACGCCACAATGGTGGACT
>CAWUTY010000125.1:0-2542 GCA_963925575.1 Candidatus Nanopelagicaceae bacterium | reverse complement strand
GCCAAACGGACTAAGCGGCAATGTCTGCTGGGGGATATCGGCAAATGCGCAGCCCCTTGCGTTGGGTGGGTGACACCGGATGAACACCGTGAGATCGCAGTCAAGTTAGATGCCTTCATGGAAGCAGGCATGGAAGATATTTTGCCTAAGTTACGTGCTGAAATGGACGCAGCATCTGATCGCGAAGAATATGAAAGAGCAGCGCGAATCCGTGATCAAATCGAATCATTTGAAAAAGCACAGAGATCAACACAGGGCAACCTCTCAGATGATTTAGATGGAGATTTCATATCCATCCACGAAGAAGGTTTGCATGCTGCTGGCTCAATTTTTATGGTCAGGCGCGGCTCGATAAAAGGTTCACGTTCCTGGATAGTTGATCAAGAGCGCGCCTTAGAAGGTGATGATCAAGTTGCTTCACTCTTCTTTTCGATCTATAGCGGCGCCACCCCTGGCGATATCCCTAATGAGATCTTTTTAAATCGTGAACCCGCAGATCAAGCAGCACTTGAAGCCTGGCTTAGCCAAATCAGAGGCGCCCGAGTCTTAATCAAAACCCCGCAACGCGGTGAGAAAGTGGAACTGCTGCAGACGGTAGACCGCAATGCACATTACGCACTTATCCAATTCCTTAGTAAGCGGGCAACGGATGCCGCAGTAAGCGGCAAAGCGCTGCTTGAGATTGAAGAACAACTTGGGCTAAAGCGCACCCCACTTCGTATCGAATGCTTCGATATTTCAAATATTTCTGGCACTTCAGTTGTTGCATCTATGGTGGTTTTCGAAGATGGACTCGCCAAAAAGAGCGAATATCGTCGATTTATCATCGACACGACAGAGGCAAACGATGATACGCGCGCCATGCACCAAGTAATCACTCGCCGCATGAAACGACTACTCAATGATCGTGCCGTTGACGAGAGCGATGTTGCGGCAATTGGCGGCAAACTAAGTAAGTTTTCCTATCCACCACAACTAATTGTCGTTGATGGTGGCTCACCTCAAGTCGCTGCAGCACAACGCGCCTTGGATGAATTAGGTATCACTGATATTGCTTTGTGCGGGCTGGCTAAGCGCTTGGAAGAAGTCTGGCGACCAGGAGAAAGTGATCCACTAATTTTGCCGCGCACCAGCGAAGGCATGTACTTGTTACAAAGAATTCGTGATGAAGCGCATCGATTTGCAATTACCTTCCATCGATCTCGCCGTTCAAAAGTTATGCTCGAATCAGTTTTAGATGAGATACCGCAGATGGGCCAGGCGCGCAGAGCGGCGTTATTAGGGAGATTTGGTTCTGTTGCAGCCCTTCGCAAAGCGACGTTGGCTGATCTGGCCATGACTCCTGGTATCGGCGAGAAGATCGCTGAAATAATCTTCACCCATTTGCAGCGCGAACCAAGCGTGGGCGCAGTAGATATGCAAACAGGTGAGATTCTATGAAGTGCTCGCAGATCCTTGACAGTGCAGGCAGAATATAGCCATGGCCACTAAAGAGTTATTAATTGTCACCGGTATGTCAGGTGCGGGGCGCTCAACTGTGGCACATGCCCTAGAAGATTTAGGTTGGTATGTAGTCGATAACCTGCCACCAGCTTTACTTCCAGAACTCGCGGTCCAGACCAGTGGATCAGAAATCGCATCGTTGGCGGTGGTAGTCGACGTTCGTGGTGGCAAATTCTTTGATGCTCTAAATAATTCATTGCAAGCTCTGAAAAGTAAAGATGTGGCATTTCGCCTCTTTTTTCTTGATGCGACTGATCAATCGCTAGTCCAAAGATTTGAATCAACTCGCAGACCACACCCTCTACAAGGTAAAGATCGAATTGTCGATGGGATTGAGCGGGAACGTGCCAAGCTTGAAGAAGTACGATCGCAAGCCGATGTAGTTATCGACACCTCAAACTTAAATGTTCATCAGCTTGAGAAACGGGTTGGTGAGATTTTCTCTGCCGGAATGTTGGATGCAATCCGAATCAATGTTCTCTCCTTCGGTTATAAATATGGAATCCCAGTAGATGCCGACCTCGTATTGGACTGTCGCTTCATTCCAAACCCTCATTGGATACCCGAACTTCGTCCACTAACTGGTCTGACCAAGGAAGTCTCATCAAAAGTATTGGCTAGCGAAGGTGTCACTGAGTTTGTTGCTAGCTACGTATCAGTTATTCGGCAGATGATGCCGGGTTACTTACGTGAAGGAAAGAAATATGTGACTATTGCCATTGGCTGCACTGGTGGTAAGCACCGCAGCGTCGCAATTGCTCAAGAGATTGCTCGACAACTCTCTGAAAATAGATCAGAGATAGAAATTTCAGCACATGCCACACATCGTGATGTAGGTCGTGAATGAGTGGACGCAATCCGCGAGTATTCACCGATATCCGCGATGATGATGTGCTAATTCGCCACGATTGCCAAAAATTGACCTCTCTTTTGACTCACATGGCGAGAGAAATGCTGGTTGGATAACCCTATGGCAATGACAGCGGCGGTAAAAGATGAGCTAAGCCGACTATCAGTAACCAAGCCCTGCTGCCGTAAA
>CAWUTY010000124.1:0-6813 GCA_963925575.1 Candidatus Nanopelagicaceae bacterium | reverse complement strand
AAAGCGCTCAAACATCGGCTATCTCCTCTTAATTTCATCTCTTGCTAGGTCACTTGAGATAAGCCTATAACCGAAGGCCTAGAAGGCGCGAGGTGATTGGCTAATGGTCAGTAGAACCCCAGATTTAGGGGCGATATTCCCGAGAAAATCTAGCGGTAGGGCCTTAAAGGGTAAGGAGCATCCGCGTGTTGCCGAGGGTGTTGGGCTTGGCCGCTTCTAGATCCAAGAACTCGGCGACACCGGCATCGTATGAACGCAATAGTTGTTGGAAAACATCAGGTGCGACAGGCGTACCTTCAATTTCGATAAAACCATGGCTTCCAAAAAAATCTGTACGAAATGTTAAACAAAAAATTCGTTCTACGCCAACTTCGCGGGCGCGCTCAATAATTCTTTCTAGGATTAAATGTCCGATGCCTTGATTGTGCAAATTTTTTTCAACTGCAACTGTACGCACTTCTGCCAGGTCATCCCAAAGAACGTGTAATGCTCCACAACCAACAACTTTTCCATCAACTTCAGCTACTGTAAATTCTTGAACACTTTCATACAACGTCACAGTCTCTTTGGTGAGCATCTGTCCAGGTGCGGCATAAGAATCCACTAGCTGGCGGATTGCCTTTACATCGCTGGTTCTAGCAGAGCGAATTACGGTCATAGTTATTCGATTTCAGGTTTTACCAGTGGGAACAAGATTGTTTCGCGGATTCCTAAACCGGTGAGGGCCATTAGTAAACGATCAACGCCCATTCCCATTCCACCCATTGGTGGCATGGCAAATTCCATTGCGCGTAAGAAATCTTCATCTACTTGCATAGCTTCTAGATCACCCTTTGAACCAAGTGTTGCCTGTTCGATTAAACGCTCACGCTGAATAACTGGATCAATAAGTTCGGAATATCCGGTTGCAAGTTCGAATCCATCAATATATAGATCCCATTTTTCGGCAACACCAGGTAATTCGCGGTGCGCTCTTACTAATGGCGAAGTATCGACTGGGTAGCCCATCACGAATGTAGGCTCAATCAATTGATCTTTCGCTACATGCTCAAATATTTCTTCAGCAAGTTTGCCGGTAATCCACTTCGGGTCAATCTTCATGCCTAGCTTTGTGGCAATTTTCTTCAAATCCTCGATCGAAGTAAGTGCGGTTACAGTCTCTCCTACACCTTTTGAAATCACTTCATACAACGAAATCTCTTTCCATGATCCACCCAAATCGGCTTGGCGACCATCATGATGGGTAACAACGTGTGAACCTGCAATCGTCATCGCTGCGTTCTGTACAAGTAAACGAGTTAAATCTGCGATTGAGCGCCAATCACCATAGGCCTGATAACACTCGATCATCGCAAACTCAGGTGAGTGTGAAGAATCAGCACCCTCGTTGCGGAAGTTACGGTTGATTTCGAATACTCGTTCTATGCCGCCAACAACGCAACGCTTTAAAAATAATTCTGGTGCGATGCGCAGATAAAGATCCATATCGTAGGCATTACTGAAAGATTTGAAGGGGCGAGCTGTGGCGCCACCGTGCATAACTTGCAGCATCGGAGTTTCAACTTCAATAAAGTTTTCGGCGCTAAATGTCTCGCGCAGAGATTTCATTACAGCAGGACGCAAACGTGCATTGGAACGTGCTTCGGGGCGGACGATTAGATCAACATAACGCATACGAACACGAGTTTCCTCAGACATTGGTTTGTGATCATTTGGCAATGGGCGAAGTGACTTTGCAGCCATCGCATAACTATTTGCCAAGATTGATAGTTCACCGCGCTTAGATGTAATGATTTCACCAGTAACGCTAACAATGTCACCAAGGTCGATATCACTCTTCCAAGAATCAAGAACATCCTGTCCAACTTTGTCTAGTGAAAGCATTGCTTGCAATTCGGTGCCATCGCCTTCACGTAGTGTTGCAAAACAGAGTTTTCCAGTGTCGCGTTTAAAGATAACGCGACCCGTAAGGCTTTGGAAATCACCTGTTGCGGTATCAGTTTCAAGTGAAGCGTATTTGGTGCGAATTTCTAAAAGGGATGCGGTGCGTGCAACTGCAACTGGATAAGGCTCAATTCCGCGCTCAATTAAACCGGCACGCTTTTCGCGGCGGATACGTAATTGTTCTGGCAGATCGTCTTCGACCGGCGCCGCGGGCTCTTTTTCGTTGCTCATGATGACGAGAGTCTACCTATTAGATATTTCGCTCGTGGATAAGACGCAGTCCAATCAGCGTGAGATCAGGCTCATGCTCATCAATAGTTTCAGCGACGCCAATAATTAGCGGAGCAAGTCCACCGGTTGCAATCACAGTAGGTGTGCCTTCATAACTCTGCGCTAATTCGGCCACGATGCGATCGACCAAGCCATCTACTTGTCCAGCAAAACCAAAGATTGTGCCGGATTGCAGCGCTTCAACCGTGTTCTTGCCGATCACATTTTTAGGACGAATTAATTCAACTTTGCGAAGTTGCGCAGCACGTGCGGCCAGCGCATCAACTGAGATTTCAATTCCTGGTGCAAGTGCACCACCCAAGAATTCACCTTTGGGTGAGACAACATCCAGATTTGTGGAGGTTCCGAAGTCAACCACGATCGCTGGACCACCATATAAAGTGTGAGCAGCCAAAGTATTAACTATTCGATCTGCACCAATTTCCTTTGGGTTATCAACTAATAGTGGAACACCTGTTTTTGTACCAGGTTCAACAATAGTCGTTGGGATATTAGAAAAATAAGTCGCAATCATGGTTCGTAATTCGCGCAACGTCGCCGGGACTGTGGAACAGATTGAAAGTCCAGTCACTTCGTATCCCGTAACGAGTGCGTGATATTGCAGCCAGAGCTCGTCAGCAGTCGTGCGGGGATCCGTTTTAACTCGCCAAGAACGAATTAACTCATTTCCCTCAAATATTCCTAATACCGTATTGGTATTTCCCACATCTATTGTCAGCAACATAATTACTCCGTTCTCAGATCTAGGCCAATATCAAAGACTGGAGCCGAATGTGTCAGCGCTCCGATTGCGATGTAATCAACTCCCGATTGTGCATAGGCGCGAGCATTGGTAATTGTTATTCCGCCCGATGCTTCAAGTTTGCACTTTCCATTTACTAGTGCGACCGCTTGTGCGCACATTTCTGGGCTCATATTGTCGAGCAAAATTAAATCTGGGTTCAGCGGCAAGACTTCTTTAAGTTGCTCCAAAGTATCTACTTCTATCTCAATTTCAGCCTCTGGATAAGTACTTCTAACTTTTGCGAAAGCGGCAACCACGCCACCTGCCGCAGCAATGTGATTATCTTTAATCAAGGCAGCACTACTCAAACTCATGCGGTGGTTTACTCCCCCACCCATGCGCACGGCATATTTCTCAATAACGCGCATACCCGGTGTTGTCTTGCGGGTATCGCGCACCTCACATTTTGTATCTGATACTTCCTTAACCCACTTACTGGTAAGGGTTGCTATTCCACTGAGATGACCGAAAAAGTTAAGTGCGGTGCGCTCGGCGAGAAATATTGCACGAGTATTTCCGCGCACGGTAATTAAAATATCGCCAGCTTTCACAGATTCTCCGTCTTTCTTAAGTTGAGTTACATCTGTAATACCAACTTCTGCCAAGACGGCAAGAGCAATGTTTGAACCAGCGATCACTCCATCCATGCGTGCTACAAAATCTGCCGAAGAATTTGCATCAGCATAAATGGTTGCCTCCGAAGTTATATCGGCACCACCTGCTAGATCTTCGGCTAGCGCTGCTTTAATTAACTCATTTTCATTCATTGCGCACCAACCTCTTGGTAGGAAGTAATCCAGTTTCCTTTGCTATCTAATTGCTGCACAATTCGTTTACGCCAATTGCTTTCAGCGCTAGGGAAATCTTCACGCCAATGTGAACCGCGCGTCTCCTGGCGAATTAACGCCGCTTTTAGGATCGCCTGCGCTAATTGAAAAAGGTTTGTTGTCTCCCAGGCTTCAACGCAAGGATTGGTGCTGGTTCGATCTTGAATACGTGTTAAATCAGCACTGGTCTGCAGAAGTGAATCAGAAGAACGCAACACGCCCGCGCCACGGCTCATACTCAACTGTAATTCACGGCGAGTAAGTGGGTCCAACAAAACAGAACGTGAATCATCGGCAACCGGTTCAGATTGTTTCGATAAATTTGCAGCAATATCTGCTGCAATTCTGGCGCTAAATACCAGGCCTTCTAAGAGTGAATTCGATGCCAGACGATTGGCGCCATGTACTCCAGAGCAGGCGGTTTCGCCACATGCATAAAGACCAGTAACACTGGTGCGGCCATTTAAATCAACACGGACGCCACCGGATGCGTAATGAGATGCTGGAGCGACCGGAATCAGATCTTTTGCAGGGTTAATACCGTTTGCAAGACATGATGAATAAATTGTTGGAAAACGATTTTCGAATCCCGAAAGGTGGCGAACATCTAGCCAAACATGATGTGCCCCAGTTTTATTCATGTGGCGCATCGAAGCGATTGCAACGACGTCGCGTGGTGCGAGCTCCGCTAATTGATGTTCAGAGACCATAAAACGCGTGCCTTCATCATCAACTAAATATGCACCTTCACCACGTACCGCTTCGCTAATTAAAGGTTGTTGACCTTGCGTGTTATCGCCTAACCATAAAACTGTTGGGTGGAATTGAATGAATTCAACATCCGCCACTTTTGCACCAGCGCGCAAAGCGAGTGCGACGCCGTCACCAGTAGATACGGAAGGATTTGTAGTTTGTGCAAATACTTGACCTAAACCACCAGTTGCTAAGACCACGGCCTTGCCCAAAGCGCGTCCTACTCCATCACGGCTACCAGCGCCGATGACGTGCAAGGTAACTCCACACACCGCGCCGCTAGCATTTTTAATCGCATCTAATACAAGAGCATCTTCAACAACTTCGATTTCGGGATCATCATGTACTGCAGCTAAAAGCGCACGCGAGACTTCAGCTCCAGTTGCATCTCCACCTGCATGCAAAATTCTGTTCCGTAAATGTCCGCCTTCACGCGTTAGTGAAATTTCACCAGTCTCTTCTGTGTCAAAAATCGCTCCACGTTCAATTAATTTACGAACCGCAGCGGGTCCCTCAGTTACAAGTACGCGAACCGCTTGCGCATCACATAAATCAGCACCGGCAACCAAGGTATCTTTTAAATGCTGGTCTGGTGTATCTCCTGGACCAAGTGCGGCAGCGATGCCACCCTGTGCCCATTTAGTAGAACCTTCATCGACTTTAGATTTGGTAACTATCAACACTGATAAACCGTAAGTGCGCGCTTGCAACGCGGTTGTTAAACCAGCAATTCCTGAACCAACCACAATTACATCTGCAGTTGCAGTCCATCCTGGGGCAGGCGCAAGTAGCTTCATCTCAAGCCAACTGTCGTCATCTGCATATTGTCGATCAAACGCACCCCATTAAGCCAACCAGCGATAATCGCGCGCGAATTGAGCGTGGAATCTGTTGCAATCGAGAAGTCACCTTCGTCAATGACTTCGGCATAATCTAATTTAAAGAGCGGTTGCGTGGCGCAGACTTTACGCATCTGAATGCGCGCTTCTTGCAGATTGAGCGAATTCTTTGCAGCGATTAGCGCTTGATAAATAACTGAAGCGGCGGCGTGGCTGTCTTTGTCTAGCCGCACATTACGCGATGACACAGCAAGACCATCTATTTCACGCACAGTCGGGGCCGCGATTATTTTTACGTCTTTTGCAATTTCTCTAATCAAAGTTAACTGCTGAAAATCTTTCTCACCAAAAATTGCAGCCTCCGGTTTCAATAATTCGAATAACCGCGAAACCACAGTCACAACACCATCAAAATGACCAGAACGATTTGCGCCTTCATAAATATTTCCTAATTGACCAGCGCTTATTTTCTTAACTTCCAGTGGATATATTTCTTCTTCTTTAGGCAGCCATAAGTGGGTGACTCCAGAATCCGAAGCGATTTCAATATCGCGATCTGGCGTGCGTGGATAATTTGCAAGATCCTGCGCATCATCGAATTGCAAAGGATTTACAAAGATGCTTGCAACCACAAAGTCGCTCTTGGCTTTGGCTAATTTGAATAGTGATGCATGTCCAGCATGAAGTGCGCCCATAGTTGGCACAAAAGTGCAGCCGCCATCGATTTCCGATGCGCTGGTAACAATCTTCATATCTGGCTCCAGTCCTTTCAGGTACCGGGCGGTGATGAATCTAAGTTTAGAGCCTTAAGGCATTTGTTCCAAAAGATCAGATATTTTGCCGTGAGTAAGCAAAATCGCTTCAGGATCTATGGAATGCCACGGCTCAATCACAAATCGGCGCTCATATGCGCGTGGGTGAGGCAGGGTTAATTCAGCGGCTGAACTTAAGAGAGTTCCGTATTGAATCAAATCTAAATCAATTGTGCGCGGGCCCCATTTTTCATTGCGCTCTCGTCCCAAAGTTTTTTCAATCCCATGCAAAAGTGCCAGTAGATCAAGTGCGGGTAGGTCACTTTCCACAATACAGACCGCATTTAAGTAATCAGGCTGCGGGATATCGCTGACGGGCTTGGTGGAAAAGTAATTTGAAACCTCTTTGATATCAGTGGCTTCGCGCAGCATTGCTACCGCCAAATCCATCTGCTCTTTAGGGTTACCAATATTGGCACCGAGTGCGATTATCGCTTTCATCGATTTATAGTTACCGATATATCTTTGACTTGAGCGTTAACTGGCGCTTGTGGCTTGTGAACGGTCACTGAAACGGTGGCAGCTTGCGGATAAGTAGCCTTGATTCGATCTGCAATATTTCC
>CAWUTY010000123.1:0-7598 GCA_963925575.1 Candidatus Nanopelagicaceae bacterium | reverse complement strand
AGTGCGCAGTGGCCTCATCTATTGGGTGGCTGGGCTGAATATATGTATTTCAAACCTGGCACTTTCTTCTATAAAGTTCCCGAAAATATTCCTCCAAAAGTTGCCGTTCTTGCCGAACTTATGGCATGCGCTGCATCCCTTGATAAATTGAAAGATTTCAGTTCCTACTCAATTGAAGGTTTCACAACCGGTGACACGGTTGTCGTATTTGGGGTTGGACCACTTGGCTTACTGCACCTTGCCAAGTTGGGCATCATGGGAGCTGGAAAAATTATTTGCTTTGATAAATCCGATTACCGATTAGAGCTTGCCAAAAAATTCGGCGCAGATTTAACAGTAAATGTTGATAAGACCAGCCAGAGCGAGCGCCTTAAATTAATTCACTCACTAACTGGTGGCATCGGCGCCGACGTAGTTCTGCATATGACTAATCGCCCCGAACCAGTAATTGAAGGCATTGAAATGTTGCGCCGTGGTGGCACGCTGTTAGAAATGGGCAACTTCGCTGATACTGGTGAGGTATCAATTAGCATGCACCGCCACGTTCTAAGTAAGAACTTGCGACTTATTGGACTTTCCAACCACCCAATCAACGCCTATGGGCCATCTCTGAAACTCTTTGATAAGTATGCAAAGCAATATCCATTCGCAGATTTAGTAACTCACGAATTTGGACTTGATCAAGCAGATGAGGCGATGCAGATGTCTATGTCGCCACAATCTGGAAAAGTTGTAATTAACCCCTGGATTTAATTAGTTCTCAGGGAAGTGACAGGCCACTTGAGATGCACCGAGCTGTACCAACTGTGGCACTTCGGTGCGGCACTTATCTTGCGCCTTCCAGCAGCGGGTATTAAATACGCAACCTGCTGGTGGATTAATTGGGCTTGGTAGATCGCCAGTTAAAATAATGTGCTCCCGGGTGCGCTCAGATCGGGGATCTGGAAGAGGCACGGCAGATAAAAGTGCGATTGTGTAAGGATGGCGCGGCTTGGCATAGAGATAATCAGTGGCTGCAATCTCCATTATTTTGCCCAAGTACATCACCGCAACGCGATCTGAAATATGTTGAACCACAGATAAATCGTGGGCGATAAAAACCATGCTGATTTTTTCTTCTTCTTGCAGATCTTCCAGCAAGTTAATTACCTGGGCTTGAATCGAAACATCGAGGGCCGAAACTGGTTCGTCGGCAACGATAAATCTTGGCTTCAGTGCAATTGCACGTGCGATACCAATGCGCTGGCGTTGTCCGCCAGAGAATTCGTGCGGATAACGGTTGTAGTGCTCTGGGTTTAAACCAACGCGCGCCATCAAATTTTGCACCGCAGACTTGGTGCCCACTTGCGGGGTAACACCCTGAATTTCAAAAGGTGCCGAAATAATCTTGCCGATTGTCTGACGTGGGTTAAGGGCTGAATAAGGATCTTGGAAGATGATCTGCATCTGGGCGCGAATCGCACGCATCTTACTTGAGCTGTAATCGGTGATGTCTCTATCTTCAAAGATAATCTTGCCCGAAGTTGGCTCAACTAATTTCAGAATTGTGCGGCCGGCAGTTGTCTTGCCGCAGCCTGATTCACCAACTAGGCCAATGGTTTCGCCGGCTTTTAGCTCAAATGAAATTCCATCGACAGCCTTTACGACTTCCTTTTCACCGCGCTTGCCCTTGCCGGTTGGAAAATGCTTTACGAGGTTCTCAATTTTCAGGATTGTCTCGCTCATCCCTGAACCTCCTTTAACTCTTTCGCAAATAGTTCCTGGCGCAAATTCTCTGGAACATGACAACGAGAACGGTGAGTGCTTGATAGACCCAAGAGCGCCGGGCGAGTTGTGTTGCAACCGGCCTCGGATGAGTGCTGCTTATATTCACAACGTGGTGCAAATGGACAACCCACTGGCAAATTAATTAGTGATGGTGGTTGGCCTGGAATTGCCTTAAGACGTTCATTTTTCTTAGAAACGCGCGGAACAGATTTAAGAAGGCCTAGCGTGTAAGGAGCAAGCGGTGAATAGAAGATGTCATCGACAGGGCCTTCTTCAACGATGCGCCCGGCATACATAACATTTACGCGATCAGCCACTTGTGCAACAACGCCAAGGTCGTGGGTAATTAGCAAGATTCCCATATTAAATTCTTGCTTAAGCTTTGATAGCAGCGCCAAAATCTGTGCCTGCACAGTTACATCAAGGGCAGTTGTTGGTTCATCGGCGATCAAGATCTGAGGCGAATTCATTAAAGCCATTGCGATCATTACACGCTGGCGCATGCCGCCCGAGAATTGATGAGGAAACTCTTGGGCGCGCTTTGCAGGTTCTGGAATACCGACTAAATCAAGCATTTCTAGCGCGCGCGCCATCGCCTCTTTCTTCTTACCGCGGTTGTGCACCAAGTAAGCCTCAGCTAATTGGTTACCGATCTTGTAATAAGGGTGAAGTGAAGACATGGGATCTTGGAAGATCATCGCAACGGCGCGACCGCGGATATCGCGGATCTCATCATCACTTAAATGAACAACATCTTTAAATGTGCCGTGATCACTTAGCGAAATTGAACCGCTGATTTCGGCTTGCCCCTTTTTATGAAGTCCCATTACCGAAAGACTGGTTACAGTTTTTCCGGATCCTGATTCGCCAACGATGGCAACAGTTTCGCCGGCGCTTAAAGTAAGTGAAACGCCATCTACGGCGCGGACTATTCCGTCATCAGTTTTAAATGAGACGTGCAGATCTTCAATTTTTAATAGCTCGCTCATGTAATGCGTACCCGTGGGTCAAGTACTGCATACAACATATCCACGATTAGGTTCATGACGATGACAACAACTGCAGCCAAGATGGTAGTAGCGAGTACAACCGACAGATCGAATTCAAATACCGAACGAAGCGTGAGTCGACCAAGGCCGGGCAGGTTGAAAATTGTTTCAGTAATAATGGCACCGCCAATTAGGCCAGCAAAATCCAGACCTGCCAAAGTGATTAGGGGTGCAAGAACGGCGCGAAGGGTGTGCTTGAAGAAGACAATACGTTCGCCAACGCCTTTGGCACGGGCGGTGCGAATGTAATCCTCACCCAGCGTTTCAAGAAGAGCAGCACGGGTAAATCTTGTGTAGATCGCAGCGTATGCAATCGCCAAAGTGATCCAAGGCAATATGAAAAATTGTGCGAACTTATACGGGTTATCTATTAGTGAGGTATATCCCGAAAGTGAAAGTGGAACTAACTTCCACTTAATCGATACCCAGATCAAAAGCGCTAGGCCGGTTACGAAAGTTGGTAAGGAGGTGGCAAGAAGTACGAAAACTGAGGAACTTGTATCTGGCCAGCGGTTCTTAAATTTAGCGGCGATAATCCCAAGTCCAATTCCAACTGTGAGCCAGAGCAATAGCGCGCCAATTGCCAATGAGATTGTGATTGGAAGTGCTTCGCGGATCATGTCTGTGACGCAAGCATTTTCGTTAAATGAATATCCAAATGATGGGGCCGGGCAGGTAAAGGCTGCGCTGCCGGCGCCATAGGTGCGCCCTGCAAATATTCCAGATAGGAAGAGCCAGTACTGCTCATAAATTGGTTTATCAAAACCTAAGCGAACGCGGTTGGCTTCCACGATTTGATCGGTACAGCGCTGGCCACATGTAAGTGAGGCTGGATCAAATGGCAAGAGCGAGAAGATTCCAAAAACAACTGCCGAGACGATGAGTATGGTCATTGCCGCAAATGCGGCACGTCGACCAATGAACTTCAACATCGTCATCCTCCAAGAATTAAGTCCAAATACTACTGCCTTACGTAAGAAGGTACTTCCGGCGCAATCTTTCGAAAGCGCCGGAAGTACCTGTCTTAACTATTTCTTACATGTCCTATAAGAAATGATCTGGATTAGTTATTAATCCACATCTTTCCGTAGGCGGGGTTACCCTGAGGGACCCAGAAGAAGACGCCTGAGACTTGTGAGCCCCAAATTTCTTGAGCCTTACCAAATGTTGTTGGCAATACCCACATCTGCTTCATGGCATAAGCATCTAGCTCTTTCCATATTGCAGCTTGCTTCTTACGGTCTGTTGTCTTCATTGCAATGTTGACCTTATCTTCAAAGGCCTTGTATGCAGGATCCGCTGTGTTCTGTGAAAGGTTAAATCCACCGAATGATGCGAAGAGTTCTGGGATAACTGTTGAAGCATTTGCCCAGTCAGCTCCCCATCCTGATGCTGACATATCTTTCTGCTTTTCAGGGTCCATCACAGTTGAGTAATAACCTGAAGAGATGATGTTCCACTTAACTTTTATTCCAGCGCGAGCATATGCAGCCTCGTTGATTGGAATAGTGTCGTTAAGAGTTACAGATTGACGAACGTCCAAAGTGATTCCATCTTCAGTTGCCTTCTTGTAATCAGCAGGACACTTGGTCTTTGCTGTTTCCATGAGGGCCTTTGCCTTGGGGATATTTCCTTCAGGCATGAAGTCTGGGCTTCCTGGACCGACCACCTTGGTAGGTGCGTAGTCAGCTGCAACAAGTGGACTGATTACACCAGTTGCATATGAACCGGCATAGGTTGGGCCACCGGCATAGTCAAGAAGTGCCTTGGCATCACGTGAGTAATACATAGCTTGACGGATTTCCAAGCAAGGCATTGCCTTCACGTTAAATGCGATGTAGATCGCGTATGGATCTGAGTTATTCATACGACGCTTTTGGAACTTTGAGTCGGTGAAGAACTTATCCTTATTTGTTGGAAGTGGTCCACCAAAGTTCATCGCTGTTGGGATGGTGTCTTCCAATATGATCTGGTCGATTACTTCTTCATCTAGACCGAACTGAATGATTACTTCATCTGGGTATGGCGTACGAACTGGATCAGATGCTTTTGACCAGTTTTTGTTACGAACCATGCGAAGTTGGGTCTTGCTGTTTTCAACGATCTTGTATGGACCTGTTGCTTGTGGATTTAGGTCATACTTATCGCCGGTGTCCTTCTTCTTTTGGACTGGTGAAATAACACCATATGTAGCCAAATAGTTGAAGTCAGCAATTGACTTGTTCAGTTGGAAAGTAATTGTGCGATTGTCCTTTGAACAAGAAACAGCCTTTTCGTATGCAGCTTGTGCTGCCGGGGTGCTCTTGTATGGACCTACATAGATTGAGTTTCCATCTTTATCTTTTGGAATATCAAGCCATGAAAGCATGTAGGTAGGTCCGTTGTTGATTACATCTTGCGCGAATACGCGAGATGAACCGTATTGGACATCCTTACATGTAATCGGAGCTCCATCTTCGAACTTTGTGCCAGGACGAAGTGTGAACTTCCATGTCTTAGCTGAGTTGCTTGGAACACCAGTGTTTGTTGCTAAGTCAGGAACAAGGTTCGCTCCTGCTGCACCTGGAACTGGGTTGTATGCAACCAAAGTACGTGTGTGAAATGAATTCATAAACGCGAGGTCGCGTCCGGTGTAAATACGAGCTGGATCTAAGTGATCAAGACGTGGTTCGTGCTCAAGGAAGGTGAGAATTCCACCTGTCTTTGGAGTAGTAGCAGCATTTGCAACAGTTGATCCTGAAACCAGCGCGGTTCCAAGAAGCAAAGCGCTTGCAGATGCAACGACTACGGTACGACGAAGAGCGAAACGAAGGCTCATTCCGTAATCCTTTCGGTTGGGATGCGTCCAAACTCCATCCATACTTTATGGCGGAATCAGGGCGCGAGTGAGACGAGTCAACCAGAAAATGTCCGAAAAGTGAATACTGAAAGGTAACTTGCAGGGTGAATTAGTGGGGCGTTACCGAATTGTTACTTGTCGGCGCGTGGGTCAAGCGCATCGCGCAGGGCATCGCCGACCAAGTTAAAGGCTAGAACCACGATAACCAGCGAGCCGGCAGTGATTAGGAAGAAGCTTGGCATAACGGTTACGAAGCGAGTTGCATTCGATAGCAGGATTCCCCAAGTTGAAGCCGGTGGCTGAACGCCAAGGCCAAGGAATGAGAAGACCGCTTCTGCTGCTAAATAACCCGGCAGTGAAAGTGAAACCACAACGATTACTGGTGCCCAAAGATTTGGCACAAGTTCTTTCAAGATGATGCGACGACGAGATGCGCCCATCGCTTGCGCTGCAGTTACAAATTCACGTTCGCGCAGTGAGAGAACTTGCGAGCGAATCAAACGTGAGAAGCCCGGCCAACCAAAGAAAGATAAAAATAGAATTAAAAAGATAACGCGAGCGCTGTTGCCTTCAGCAATTCCGGCTTGTTCAATGCGATCGACCATCGGTTCGCTAAGAGCGACGATCATAAAGAAGGCAGGAAATGCCAAGAGAAAATCTGTGAAACGACCTAAGTAACCCTCGACTCGGCCACGGAAATAACCGCCAACAATTCCAACGAAGAAACCAATGGTTAGCGCAGTTGCCGTTGTAAGAATGGCAACCATAAATGAAATGCGTGAACCATATAGAAGTTGTGCAAGTAAATCGCGACCTGTACCTGGAATTAATCCAAGTGGATGCTCCAGACTAAATCCGGCATCTGCTCCCCGTGGAATTCCGCTGCTATCAAGATTTTCCAGGTTTAAGTCTGAGGGGTTTATGCCAAGAATTCGACATACGATCGGCGCAAAGAGCGACATGCTGAGTAGGAAAATACTTATCCCAGCAGCGACCATGCCCACTTTGTTGCGCTTAAAGCGGCTCCATGCGATCTGGCGCGGGCTGCGACCCGCGATGCTTGAGACTTCTACTTCTGTGTTCAAAGACATGCGCGCTACTCTATACTTGGCGGTAGGAATTAGTCACTTCCTATAGAAGTTTAAAATCTGGAGGCACCATGTCGTTCACCATTAAATCAAAGCTCGCGCTCACACTCAGTGCATGCGGTGGAGGCGATGAAGTCGCACAGATTGATGACCAGAGTCTTGTAACTGAGGTTGAAGAAGCCCCTCAGGCTTCAGGTGGCTTTGATGCCCCAGTGGTAACCCCGGATAAAGTTAGCTACACCCTTTCATCCCCTGCCGGTTTCACGCCAGGAAAGTTCGCATCCGGCATGTTGCCTGGCCAGATTAATGAACGATTCAATCTCAACGTCACTAATGGTTCTGCTGCAGAACTAGATCTAGCAATTTTAATTGTTAAGGGTTCAACAACAACTGGCGAATGCGTAGATATTTTCGACGGCGATAATCAAATGGAAGGTGCACCAACTACTCCACTTGCCCCTGGCGCTTCAACTAAATTCTCGTGGGGACTTTCTTGCCCAGGCAAAAACGGCGAAGATATTTCAGTTGTTCTCTCAAACGGAGGCGTTACCTTAATCGAAGTTACTGGAAAGCTTTCCTAATTCTTTCGCTTTAAATAAGCAAAAAACGGAATTGGCACAAGCACGCCAATTGCCATTAGCAGCACCCATTGCTGTTCTAGGTGAGCGCCAATCATGATGCCGGCTAACGCTGGACCTGCGATTCCGGAAATGCCCCACTGCAAACTAATCAAAGCGCTGGCGCGACCACGAATATGTTCTGGTGTTAACTCCTGCATCAGCGCAGGACTAGTTGGCGCATAGACCATCTCACCAAAGGCGAATATTAATTGGCTAACGCAAAGAGCGATACCTG
>CAWUTY010000122.1:0-3294 GCA_963925575.1 Candidatus Nanopelagicaceae bacterium | reverse complement strand
AACGTCGCAGCAGCACGGGCTGCAGCACAAGAGGCGATTTCAATGTGCACGATTGCAATTGGAAATATCGCTGAGTGCCAAGTCGCACTCGGAATCTCTGATCCCCAAGAGGCTGCCACCGAACTTCTAAAACGTGGAGTTCGAATAGCGATCGTGAAGATGGGCGGTGATGGAGTACTTCTTGCCACAGAAAGTGAGCGAATTGTTATTGCTCCAATTCCAATCAAATTAGTCTGCGGGCTAGGTGCCGGCGATGCTTTTGGTGGCGCACTAGTCCATGGCTTATTAAGCGGGTGGGGATTGCAAGAGATAGGTGAATTTGCCAACGCTGCTGGTGCCTATTTAGCTTCTGAGTTAATGTGCTCCGATGCGATGCCAACTATTGAAATTCTCAATAACTTTATTGGCACAGGAGGTAAGCGGTTATGACACTTGATCGCAAGCGCTACCTCGAACTAATTGAAGCCAGGATAAGCAATCCGGCATCACTACAAAAAGCGTTAAAGAAGCGTGCTCGCAGAACCGTTGCAGGTAAAGACGGTAAATTGATGTTACTTGCAGCCGATCACACAGCTCGCGGAATTATCGCGGCAGGCAATAATCCAACTGCGATTGCCGATCGATACATATTGCTAGATAAATTAATTCGCGGTTTATCTGTTGATGGCGTAGATGGCGTAATGGCTAGTGCCGATATTTTAGAAGAGCTTGCTTGGCTAGGCGCTCTTGAAGAAAAAGTAGCGATTGGCACCATGAATCGCGGTGGAATTATCGGGGCTTCCTGGGAGCTCGATGATCGCTTAACTGCCTACGATGCCGAACATATAAAGAGCATGGGACTCGATGGTGGGAAAACACTTCTACGTATTGACGAGAGCGATCCTGGCGTTGCCAGAACAATCGAAATGGTTGCGCAGGTAACTACCCAGTTGGCAGATCTAGAACTTGTTTCGATGATTGAACCACTTCCCTATATGAAGAACGCAGACGGTAGAGCGATACTGGATCCTTCTGAAGAGAAATTAATTAAGGTAGTTTCAATCGCATCTGGACTTGGTTCATCTTCGGCATATACCTGGTTAAAGATTCCGGCACCTGCCAACCCAGAAAAAGTTGCCGCCGCTACAAGTTGTCCAATTTTATTATTAGGTGGCGATCCCGGAAGTAATTGGGAAGAAGTCTTTGCAAAATGGGAAAAGGCGATGACCGTTCCTAACATTCGCGGCCTGGTTCCTGGTCGCGCGCTACTGTACGGAGAAGATTTAGATGTAGAAGCTGCCGTATCTCGCGCCGCTAAAATAGTTAGAAAAGGTTGATGATGAGTTGGTATAAACCTGCCGGAACATTGGCAACTCAAGAGGCCGAGATTTCGCTAACTCCGAAGGATGCGCAATGGGAGTTCTGCGGCTTCTACACATATAACTTTGCTAAAAGCGCCGAGGTAAAAGTTGAACTAAAGGGGCGAGAAGCGATTTTGCTTCCACTATCTGCCCAAGATGTGAAAGTAGAAGTAGATGGACAGGCCTTTACTCTAAAAGGTCGCACTGGTGTATTCGCATCTGTCTCTGACTGGATCTATCTCCCAGTTAACTCATCAGTGAAATTTTCCGGTAAATCTGGCGAAGTAGCATTGCTAACTGCTGAAGCAAGTGAACAATTCCCGGTTTGCTACACACCGGCCGAAGCAGTTTCAGTTGAAGTTCGTGGTTCTGGAAAAGCAACTCGTCAGGTTAATAACATTGCAACTCCAACAAGTTTTACAGCGTGCCACAAAATTCTTGTCTGCGAAGTAATCACACCAGGTGGAAATCTCTCATCTTGGCCTCCGCACCGTCACGATAAATTTCCAGGATGTCCCACAATTAACGAAGAGGTTTATTACTTCCAAATCGGTAAAGAAGGTTCTGATCACGGTGACAATGAAGGCGTTGGCTTCTTCCATGTTTACACCGTCGACGGATCACTCGATGAGACAGTAACGATCCACGATAAAGATGTTTATGTTGTCCCTCAGGGTTATCACGGGCCATCTATCGCCTCCCCTGAATATCCAATGTATTTTCTAAACGTTATGGCCGGTCCCGCTGCCGAACGCAGTATGGCTTTTTGTGATGATCCAGCACATCACTGGATTCGCGATTCATGGAATGATCAAGTGCAAGATCCCCGTTGTCCCGTTACTTCGGCCCAAGGCAAGGTTAAAAAAGGTTAAAAAATGAAGAAAGATATTCGCATCGCAGTTCTCGGTCTTGGTTGGATGGGACAAGCGCACTCTCGCTCTGCTCTGAGAATCCCGTCGCTCTTTCCAGATCGTGGCTTCCAACCAATCTTGCAAGTGTGCGCCGATGTTGATCCTGCGCGACAGAAGAGTGCGGTTGAAGATTATGGATTTACGCGCGCAACTGGCGATTGGATGGAGGCAGCAACGGCATCTGATGTCGACGCGGTTTGGGTGACTGCGCCAAATATGTTGCACCTACCAATGATTGAAGCTGCAACTAAAGCGGGTAAGGCTGTCTTTAGCGAAAAACCTATCGGTGGAAAACCAGAGCAGACCGTGCAAGCATATAAATTTGCACAGAAGGCTGGAGTGCCAACAGGTGTTGGTTATAACTATGTGTGGGCTCCCCTCGTCCTGCACGCCAAGAATTTGATAGCTAGCGGCGCACTTGGAGAAATAACACACTACCGCGGTCGTTTCTTAAGCATGTATGGAAGTGACGAGCTTGGATTACTAACCTGGCGTTTCAAATTAGCAGATGCTGGTTACGGAGTTTCCAGCGATATCTTGAGCCATAGCGTCTCGATGGCACAATTTTTAGTTGGACCAATCTCTGAAGTTGTTGGAATGCAGAACACCACCATTAAAGAGCGCCCTCTTCCAACAGGAAATGCCGGCCATTATTCACGTGGCAAAGCAAGTGATCCAAAGGGCGTTGTTGAAAATGAAGATTTTGCTTCGATGCTCTGCACATTTGCCAGCGGAGCAACTGGAACCTTTGAAGTTAGCCGCACTGTTGTTGGACCAGAAAGTCAGAATGCTTTTGAAATCTATGGCACAAAGGGTTCACTCTTATGGAATTTAGAGAAGATAAATGAGTTGCAATACTACGAAATCGGCAGCTCCTTAAATACTGGATATACAACCATCTATGGCGGTGATCGCTTCCCATTCCATGGCGCCTTCGTGCCAGGACAGGCAAATGCCATTGGCTTTGAAGATCTAGTTGCGATTGAAGATTATGTCTTTATGCAATCAATCGTTGAGGGCAAAGCCTTTGGCCAGAGCTTTAA
>CAWUTY010000121.1:0-10629 GCA_963925575.1 Candidatus Nanopelagicaceae bacterium | reverse complement strand
AGCACTACCGCGAAAATCCTGATGCATGTCAGCCAGAGAGCGCCCGCAATGAAGTAATTTCCTTTCTCGAAGGCGGAGTCACGGATCTTTCAATTTCACGTTCCACATTTGATTGGGGAATTCCGGTTCCTTGGGATACCGATCAAGTTGTCTATGTTTGGTTTGATGCCTTGCTTAACTATGCAACTGCAGTTGGCTTAACTGATGAGCCTGATTCAGAAGGCGGAAAGAAATTCGCGCAAACTTGGCCAGCCGATGTTCATCTTGTCGGAAAAGATATTCTGCGCTTTCACGCAGTTATTTGGCCAGCGATGTTGATGGCGGCAGGTCTTGCAGTACCTAAGAAAGTATTTGCACATGGCTGGTTGTTGGTCGGTGGCGAAAAGATGAGTAAGAGCAAGCTCACCGGAATTGCGCCATCAGATATCACTGATCATTTTGGCGTGGATGCTTTCCGCTATTACTTCTTGCGGGCAATTCCCTTTGGTAGCGATGGATCTTTCTCTTGGGAAGATATGTCAGCGCGTTACACCTCTGAATTAGCCAATGATTTCGGAAATCTAGCCTCGCGTTTGGCTGCGATGATTGAAAAATATTGCGAAGGCAAGGTTCCAGCCGTTGCAGCGGGTGCCGAACTTGCGCAAGCCCTTAACGCAACTGTTGCAAAGGCTGATACTGCAATGGTTGCGCTGGATTTCCAAGGTGGCATAAATGCGGTTATGGATTTCTGCAAGAAAGTAAATGGTTATGTGACCGAGAAAGAGCCATGGATTTTGGCGAAAGATCCTGCCAATAAAGCAGAGCTTGAGGAAGTTTTATATAACACCGCCGAATCACTTCGCGCACTTGCCGTTTTATTGCACCCCGTAATGCCTGCGACCACCGAAATTCTTTGGGAGAGTTTGGGTGCAAACGCTGCAATTGGTTCATTGGGCGCACAAACTATTTCTAACGTTGCTAAGTGGGGCCAACTGCTGCAAGGAACTGTGGTTACAAAGACGCCAGTTCTCTTCCCACGGCTCGAGATTAAAGAGTAATTTTCAATGGCAGATCGCCACAACCGCGATATAGATCGCCAAATGGCGCCCGCGCCAAAACCTCTTCCGGTGGCGACAGTTGATTCACATGTGCATTTAGAAATCGTTACTGATGCCGCACCTGATTCAGATGCAGTAAAACAAATTTTAGATGACGCTAAATCAGCTGGCGTTGACCGAGTCGTACAAGTTGGATACTCGGCTGAACAATCAAAATGGTGCGTAGCCGCAGCAGAACATTTTGATGATCGCGTCTTGGCAGCAGTTGCACTGCATCCCAATGAAGCGCCTGTTGTTGCAGATTTAGAGGCTGATTTAAAGGTTATCGAAACGTTGGCCACGCATCCTCGTGTTCGAGCGATTGGTGAAACGGGCCTAGATTATTTTCGAACCCCACCTGAATTACGTAAACGCCAACAAGATTCCTTCAAATGGCATATCGAATTAGCCAAGAAGTCCAAGAAGGCTCTAGTAATTCACGATCGTGATTCACACGATGATGTTTTATCAATCTTGCTCGAAGTTGGTGCACCAGAAAAGACTATCTTCCATTGCTTCTCGGGCGATGTTGAGATGGCCAAACTCTGTATTGATCGTGGCTATATTCTCTCCTTCGCCGGAACTTTGACCTTTAAGAACGCCCCAGCACTTCGCGATGCGGTAAAACTAGTTCCGCACGATCAGTTATTAGTTGAAACCGACTCACCTTTTCTGGCACCGATGCCCAATCGTGGCGCTTTAAATACGCCAGCTCAGATCGCTAATATTGTGCGGGCGATGGCGGAAGAACGTAATGAAAGCGTGGCAACGCTGGCGCAAGCGTTATCGGATAATGCTGAACGTATCTTTGGTTCATTCGCCGCAGGTTCAACGCTATGACTTTGCTGGGTGCGGCAGAAATACGGGCGCTGGCAGAACAATTAGATCTAAAACCTTCTAAATCACTGGGGCAGAACTTTGTAATCGATGCCAATGTTTGTCGCAAAATTGTGCGTACCGCAGGAGTCACGGCAACAGATATCGCGCTTGAAATAGGTCCAGGTCTTGGTTCACTGACCTTAGCCTTAATGGAAGAAGCAGCCAGCGTCGTTGCCGTCGAGATCGATGCACGTTTGGCAAACCAACTGCCAATAACTGCCCAAGCCCACAGTGATCGCGCGCAATTGCTAACTGTCATAAATCAAGATGCGCTGCAACTAAAAACTTTGCCAGTTGAGCCAACGGTCTTGGTGGCTAATTTGCCTTACAATGTTTCAGTTCCAGTATTTCTACATTTACTTGAGGTGTTACCAACTTTGCGCAGTGGAGTTGTGATGGTGCAAGCCGAAGTTGCCGATCGTCTTGCCGCCAAACCCAACACCAAAGAGTACGGAATTCCATCTGTGAAGGCTGCTTGGTGGGCGCAAGTTACTAGTGCAGGATCTGTTTCAAGATCAATTTTCTGGCCCGCGCCAAATGTTGATTCCAAATTAGTTGGATTTAAACGCCGCGCAACACCTGGCGATGAGCGATTGCGTAGAGAAGTGTTCACAATCATTGACTTAGCATTTGCGCAACGTCGCAAAATGTTGCGTTCTGCACTGTCATCACGTTACGGCGGATCGGCAGCCGCAGAAGCACACCTAAGCGCCGCAGGAATCGATCCAACTTTGCGCGGTGAATCACTGGATATCCACGGCTTCTGCAAAATAGCGCAACAAGGCTTAGAGTCTTAGCGTGGCTAGATCATCGAATACCGTAACCGTACGAGTTCCCGCCAAGGTAAATCTGCAATTGGCAGTTGGCCCGCGCGAAGCCGATGGATTTCATAATTTGGTTACCGTTTTTCAAGCTATCTCTATCTATGACGATGTCACGATTACCAAATCAGAACCAGGTAGCGGAATAACAATTGCAATTTCAGGTGATCATAAAAATGGCGTTCCAGCAGATGCCACTAACCTGGCGGTAAAAGCAGCACAATTAATTGCAGATGAATATGACTTTGTAATTGATGCTCATATTGAAGTTAAGAAATCTATTCCAGTTGCGGGCGGTATGGCCGGCGGCAGTGCAAATGCGGCAGCGGTAATCGTCGGATTAAGTGAGCTTTATGACTTAGATATTTCGCGCGAAGAATCTCTGGAATTTGGTGCCAGGTTGGGAAGTGATGTTCCATTTATGATCACCGGCGGCACAGCAATTGGCCAAGGACGCGGTGATCAATTAACCGCAGCACTTTCGCGAGGCACTTATCACTGGGTATTGGCGCTTTCATCTGTCGGGCTTTCCACACCAGCCGTTTATCAAGAATGTGATCGCCTGCGCGCTGGCTTAGATATTGCAGCACCACAAACAAGTGATGCGCTAATGCAATCTCTATTGGCTGCAGATCCAAAGGCAGTTGGTTTAGCCCTTCAAAATGATCTGCAATCTGCTGCTTGTTCACTGCGCCCAGCACTTACTTTGGTACTAGATGTTGGCGAAGAATATGGCGCACTAGGCGCAATTGTTTCTGGTTCTGGTCCCACCGTTGCCTTCTTAGTTGAAAATGAAGAACAAGGGCTAGATCTGGCAGTTGCACTTACCTCAAGTGGAGTAGTGGGCAACGTGGCACGCGCATTTGGCCCGGTGCCCGGAGCCAAAGTTATTTAATTTTCCTCTAAGTGAGCGGCGAGAGTGCTTAATAACTCGGCTAAAGCGTTTCGTTCTTCACGAGTTAAACCAGTTAACAATTCGCGCTCGTGTTCAAGCAAGCCTTCCAACGCCTTATCAACTGCGCGCATTCCAGATGCCGTTAAAGTTACGAGTGATCCACGTCCATCGGCTGGATCTGGTTGGCGCGTAATTAGCTTTAATTCTTCTAAACGATCTAAACGATTTGTCATCGTGCCACTGGTGACGAGTGTTTCTTGCATAAGTGCGCCAGGGGAGAGTTGATATGGATCGCCGGCGCGACGCAGCGCTGCTAATACATCGAAGCCCCAAGTTTCTAAATCGGCAAATGCATCACGGCGCGCGATATCTAAATTGCGAGAAATTCTAGAAATACGACTTAGGACAGCGAATGGACTGAGATCCAGATCCGGGCGTTCGCGCTTCCATGCCGCGATAAGGCGGTCGACTTCATCACGGTGCGCGCTCATAGAGGACAGGTTAGCGGCGCTAATGGTCGCCAGCACTCATTGTTATGAGGGAGAATATGCGTTCCGCCATTGTGTAGTGGCTAGCACATGGGCCTTTGAAGCCCAGGGTCCAGGATCGATACCTGGTGGCGGAGCAATATCAATTGCCCGCCGATGGAGAAGGCGGAGCAATTCCCACCAGTTAGACTGACCCATATGAGTGCAAACCTAGAGACGGTTGTTGTTCTCGCCGCCGGTGAAGGCACTCGCATGAAATCTGCAAAACCAAAAGTTTTGCATGAAGTTGCTGGTCGCACATTAGTTGGCCACGTTTTAAGCGCAGTTGATTCACTAAAGCCAAAGCATGTGCGTGTGGTCGTCGGTGCTGGACGCGAAGCAGTTGAGGCGCACTTAGCCCAAGTTGCACCAAGCGTCACAACAATCTTTCAGGAGCGTCGTGGCGGTACCGGGCATGCAACGCAATTAGCGCTCGCGGGTACAGATATTTCTGGAACGATCTTAATTCTTGCTGGTGATACACCTATGTTGACTGGTGAATCACTACAACAACTTCTCGATCTGCATCACGCAGGTGGTTTCACTGCATCAGTTCTAACTGCCGAACACCCAGACCCAACGGGCTACGGGCGTATTGTGCGCAGCGATGATGGCTCGCTACTTCGCATAGTTGAAGAACGCGACGCCGATGATTTTGTAAAAGCGATCTACGAAGTAAATTCTGGAGTTTACGCATTTGATGCCAAAGCGTTATCAGGTGCTATCGGAAAGCTCAGCACTGATAATGCGCAAGGCGAACTTTATTTGACTGATGTCATCGAAATTTTGCGCAATGAAGGTGGCACTATCGCCGCCGCCCTGATTGAAGATTTCATCGAAATTCTGGGTGTTAATGACCGCGTGCAGTTGGCAGAAAGTGCAGCGCTATTACGCGATCGCATAAATGAAGAATTTATGCGCGCTGGCGTCACAATCCTTGATCCAACAACAACTTGGATTGATGCAACAGCAGAAATTGCTAGCGATGTAACTATCTATCCTGGCACTGCAATTCTGGGCAGTTCCAAGATAGCCACAGGCGCGATAATTGGACCACGTACAACTTTAGAATCGTGCACCGTTTTAGCTGGTGCAAAGATTGTGGAATCAAATTGTATTAATGCAACTATTGGTAAAGATGCTCAAGTTGGTCCTTACTCATACCTTCGCAAAGACACTGTGCTCGGAACAGGAGCAAAGGCTGGCTCATTCGTTTAAATGAAAAATGCCAAAGTCGGAGATGGCTCAAAAGTCCCCCATCTTTCATATGTTGGTGATGCAACGATCGGTGAAGGAACAAATATCGGCGCTGCAACAATATTTGTTAACTACGACGGTGTCGAAAAGCATCACACCATAGTCGGAGATCACGTTCGTATCGGAAGTGATTCAATGTTAGTTGCACCAGTTTCAATAGGTGACGGTGCTTACACTGCGGCCGGATCTGTAATAACTGAAGATGTTCCACCTGGTGCCATGGGTGTCGCTAGAGGTAAGCAACGAAATGTATTAGGTTGGGTCATGCGCAAGCGATCCGGTACACAATCTGCCAAGGCTGCTGCGCGACATAGCGACGAGAAGAAAGGCTAATTTCCTTGAGCGAAATTCGTTTGTCCTCAGAGAAAAGACTCCGACTCTTTTCGGGGCGTGGATTTCCCGAACTTTCAGATGCTGTCGCTGCAGAACTAGGCATTCCGCTTACGCCAACATCTGCTTATGACTTTGCAAACGGTGAAATATTTGTTCGCTTTGAAGAATCAGTGCGCGGTTGCGATGCTTTCGTAATTCAAAGCCACACCGCACCAGTAAATAAGCAGATTATGGAACAACTAATCATGATCGATGCACTAAAGCGCGCATCAGCCAAGCGCATCACAGTTGTCGCACCGTTTTACGGTTATGCCCGTCAAGATAAAAAACATCGTGGACGTGAGCCAATTACTGCCCGCTTAATGGCAGACCTTTACAAAACTGCCGGCGCCGATCGTTTAATGGTTGTTGATCTTCACACTTCACAAATTCAGGGTTTCTTCGATGGTCCAGTGGATCATTTATTCGCGCTACCAATGCTGGCAAACTATGTTGGAAGCAAAGTAGACCGCACACGTCTGACAATTGTTTCACCTGACTCTGGTCGCGTCCGTGTTGCAGAACGCTGGTCTGAACTACTTGGTGGATGCCCAATCGCATTTATCCATAAGACCCGGGACCCACGCGTTCCAAATGAATCCCAAACTGGAAAAGTTGTTGGTGAAGTTGACGGACAAACTTGCGTTGTTATTGATGACATGATCGATACCGCTGGCACTATTACCAAGGCAGTAGATGCACTTTTTGCAGCTGGTGCTAAAGAGGTAATCGTTGCCGCAACTCACGCAGTATTTTCTGGCCCTGCCGTCGATCGCCTAAAGGCATCAAAGGTCACCGAAGTTGTTGTCACAGATTCACTACCAATCGATGAAGATAAGCGCTTTGATGGCTTGACAGTCCTCTCGATCGCCCCACTTCTTGCGCGTGCCATTCGTGAAGTCTTCGAAGATGGGTCAGTCACAAGTCTTTTTGACGGCCACAGCTAAGTCAGGCTAATATCGCCTCATAGTTTCCGGCGAGGGTGAAAAACTCCGTAATCGACGGTAAGGATTTAACTCCTGCTGGGACTTTGTGAAGTATCCGAAGTATCCAGATCGAAACAAATCAAATTCAAAACAAACAGGAGTAAATAAAATGGCAGAAATCAAGATCACCGGCACAACACGTACCGAATTCGGCAAAGGTGCCTCACGTCGTGCACGCGTAGCAGGTCTTGTTCCTGCAGTTATCTACGGCCACGGCGAAGCGCCAAAGCACATCACTCTTCCAGCGCGCGAACTTGGCGTTGCACTTAAGCAATCAAACGTTCTTCTGCAAGTCACCATTGATGGCAAAGAGGAGCTAACTCTTCCAAAGGCAATTGTTCGCCACCCGCTAAAGCAGATCCTCGAGCACATCGACCTGGTTGCTGTTCGTCGCGGTGAAAAGGTAACTGTTGCAGTTCCAGTCCACACCGAAGGTGAACACGATCGCGACGGAATTCTCGAGCATGTGCACAACACAATCGATGTTGAAGTTGAGGCAACTGCAATTCCTTCATTCTTCACACTTGATCTCACAGGTCTTGCAGCCGGTCAATCACTTTATGCAGAGAATGTAAATCTTCCTGCTGGTGTTGTACTGATCTCTGATCCACGCACAATCGTGGTCCACCTATCTGAGCGTTCAACTGCGGTTGAAGAAGTTGCAGTAGTCGCACCTGTTGCAGATGCAGCAGCGGCACCAGCACCTGATGCAGAGAAGAAGGACTAACAAGCCTTACTCTTTCTCCTGTGAGTTCATCTCCTTGGATAATTGTTGGTCTCGGTAATCCGGGCGAACAATATGAAGCCACTCGCCACAATGTTGGTCAGATGGTCATTGCTGAACTCGCTAAACGCCACAACGTAAAACTTAGTACCCATAAGTCACGCACCGACATCGCCGCCTACAAGTTAGGCGTCGGTGTCGATGCTTTTTCTGTGATTCTTGCAAAGTCAAAGAGCTACATGAATGAATCTGGTGGACCGATTAAGGCACTTGCTAACTTCTATTCAGTTGAGCCAAGCCAAATTATTGTTTTACATGACGAACTCGATATTCCATTTGCAGCGATTCGTTCCAAGATTGCTGGCGGGGATAATGGCCACAATGGTTTGAAATCACTTACCTCAGCTTTTGATAGCCCCGAATATTTCCGAGTACGCCTCGGAATCGGTCGCCCAATGGGTCAACAAGATCCAGCCGACTTTGTTTTAAAGCAATTTAGCAAGGAAGAGAAGAAAGAACTCGCTGATTTCTTAGATCGTGGCGCAGACGTTGTCGAATCTTTGATTGAAAAAGGGCTTGATTTCACCCAATCTAAATTTAATTCCTAGGCTAATTAGCCGGTATTACGCAGACCTGCCGCGACACCGTTAATGGTGAGCAACAGAGCACGAATTAACATGGCATCGGATGAATCACCAGCAGTTCGCACGCGATGCAGCAAGTTAACCTGCAGCAAGTGCAGCGGTGAAAGATAGGCATCGCGCACCTGCAGCGTGCGCGCCAGGATTGGTTGATCACCAAGCAGAGTTGTTTTACCAGTTAACGTCAAGATCTCTTTTACGGTTAGCTCAAATTCTTCCGTGATTGTGTCTAGGAAGTGGTGTAACTCATTAGGAACAAGTGTTTCCACATAACGCTTAGCAGTTACCAAATCTGTTTTAGCGAGAGTCATTTCAACGTTGCTGATAAATGTGTGGAAGAAATGCCAATCAACCAACATTCTCTTTAATACATCTGTCTGGCCTGCCTCGCGCGCTGCCTTAAGCCCAGAACCAACTCCAAACCAACCTGGAACAATCTGACGTGACTGAGTCCAACCAAAAACCCAAGGAATCGCGCGCAAAGAGTCTAAACCGCCTGCTGCATCTGGGCGACGTGATGGTCGTGAACCAAGGAAGAGATTTCCCAGTTGTTCTACCGGCGTTGAAGCATAGAAATATGCGGGAAGATCAGGGTGATCAACTAAAGCGCGATAGCACGCAAAAGATGAATCACTAATTAAATTCATGCAGTCATTCCATTGCGCAAGATCAGCAGGGCTTTGGCGCGGCCCACGATTGAGAATTGTTGCTTCAAGGGATGCGGCTAAAGTTAATTCTACGTTTTCACGAGCAAGTGCGGGCAGTGAGTACTTATCGCTAATTACTTCACCTTGTTCAGTCATTTTTATCTGACCATCGACAGAACCCCAAGGCAACGCAACCAGCGCATCATAAGTTGGACCGCCACCGCGACCAACAGAACCACCGCGACCGTGGAATAAACGAAGGGTTACGCCATATTTCATTGCGACATCGCGCAGAGCGCGTTGGGCGCGGTGAATTTCCCATTGGCTAGTTGCAATACCAGCATCTTTATTTGAATCTGAGTAACCAAGCATCACTTCTTGAACGTCACCACGAAGAGCAACTAGCGCGCGATATGTGGGATCGCTCAGAAGTTTTTCTAAAATTTCGCCAGCGGCGCGCAGCTCGGCAACGGTTTCAAGCAGTGGAGCAAAACCAATTTTGGCAACTTTCTTATCTAGGTCTACCAAACCAGCGGCTTTGCCGATGACCGCAGCAGCAATTAGGTCATCTGCTCCCTTGGTCATTGAAACGATATAGGTCTCGATAACTTCAGAACCAAAGCGCCCAATCAGATCATCAATCGCCTTAAATGTGTCGAAAGTTTTTTGTGCTGCAGGATCTAGTGAATCTGTCTTGATTGCTGTTGTGGCCGCTAACGCCTTAATAAGAATTGGGAACTTATCTGAATGCGAAAGTTCGAGATAACCTGCCGGCATCACCTGCTGTAAAAGTTTGTGATGAGCATCTGAGTGTTCGCGAATATCTAAAGTTGCATGTGTTAGACCAAATGCTGCGATGCTACGGATTATGCGTTCTAGTAAACCAGTTGCAATTAGCTCGCCCCGGTGTGCAAATAGTGAATCACGCATCAGCGAGAGATCAGCGATTAGCTCTGCAGAATTTGCATAGTCGCGCCCTGGCACATGTGGGCCACCGGCCGCGTGGCGATTGCGAGTAAATGCCAACCGGTGCGCAATTGCTGTTGCTTTTAGGCGATATGGCTCTTGTTGATTTAGCCGCAAGAAGCGCGGCTCAAATTCTGGGATATTTTTCAGATCTGCGGCCACAGATGTGAGAAGTTCTGGGGTCGCACCAACAATTCTTGTTGAAACAGAAAGCACCTGACGCAATTGATCCATCGCAAAAATAGTGGTGCGAATTGCGTGAGCAACCTGCAGGACCACGGCATCTTCAGTTACTTGTGCGGTGATATTTGGGTTTCCATCACGATCTCCACCTATCCAAGTACCGAAAGTCAGCGGGCGTGCGCTAACTGGCAGATCGATATTAAGACGCTTTAATTCGCGGGCAAAATCGTTTAGAACTTCCGGGACCGTGTTCTTGGCAAGATCATCTAAATAATAAAGTGCGTTCATTGCCTCATCCAGCGGTTCTGGGCGATCTAAGCGAAGCTCATCGGTCTGCCAAAGAAGATCAACAGTTTCGGCAAGACGTTCATTCTGGCGCGGGTTGGAATCTTCATCTAATAATTTAGCAACTTCACCAAGTTTGTTAAGGATGGAGCGACGTGCTGCTTCAGTTGGGTGAGCGGTAAAGACTGGGCGAACCGCTAATTCGCCGATCCATTCTTCTAATTGCTCGTGTGTAAATTTATGTCCAGGTGTTTGCGCTTTGTATGCTTCTTCAATTTTATCAATTGCGCGACTGAGCCAAGATCCACCGGCTGCACGAGTTTCGGCCAGCACTCTGGCACGGTGTACTTGTTCGGCCACATTTGCTAAA
>CAWUTY010000120.1:0-3754 GCA_963925575.1 Candidatus Nanopelagicaceae bacterium | reverse complement strand
CTCTTGCTGAGTCTTTGAATCAGTCCATGTGCCTAGATAAATTCCAAAAGCGATAGCGAGTGATACATAGAGCAGACTCCAGAGAGATGCTTCTTTTAGAGAGGTTTCTTGATTACGGCGAATTACCGCCCAGCTGAAGTCAAATAGAACAACTATGGCTAGTACCGACATCGTCAAAATCCAGGCGCTGGTTGAGATCATTGGGCGATCTTAATGGATTGAATCTGCGGTATTTTTAAGACATGGAGTCGACACTCGAGATAGCCCTTGCAGAAGTAGTCGCTTCCTTAGAAAAGTCGGAGAATTTTGTGCGATTGGTTTTATCTGGTCGCCGCCGCAATATGCAGACTCCAACCGAGCGAATTGATGTAAAGCCTGTAATGATCAAAGGGGAAATCAAATACCAGGTATCTCATAGTGATGGCCGCGCGATGACGACTAAGAATTATTTACCAGCCGAATTTATTGAACTTAACTACCTTGGATCTGGTTTTGCCAATATTTTGCTTGAAGAAAAGGCTGGATCGATTTCAATTCGGATAACAAAGAAAGGTGAGGCGCTGATACAACGTACTAAAGATGCATTTGAAGTCGATCTTTCGCATGACCGAGCTAAGTCACGTTTGTTGGAAGCCAGTGACCCATTTCTAATTGAAGTTGGCATTTCTGATTCATCTGGAAAAGTTAAATCGAGTAAAAATGATAAATATCTGCAGGTAGAAGAATTTCTGCGTCTACTCGTGCCTTCGCTAAATTCGGCAATAGACGCTGGACATATTGCAAAACCCACAACGGCGAACCCGCTTTCGGTGGTTGATTTGGGATGTGGGCACGCCTACTTAACTTTCGCTGCCCACCAATATCTTTGGAGCCAAGGAATTCCAGTAAATGTTATTGGCATTGATGTTCGTGAGAGCGCGCGTCAGCGAAATAACGAGATCGCCAAGAAGTTGGGGATTTCTAAGACAATCAACTTTTTAGCTGAGGAGATTTCACAGACCAGTCTGCGTGCAGCCGATGTTGCAATTGCGCTGCATGCCTGCGATACCGCAACCGATGATGCAATTTCTTGGGCGGTCACCGCCGATACCAAGTTAGCTTTGATTGCTCCATGTTGTCACCACGACATCCAAGCCCAGATGATCGATATTCCAGAGCCGTGGCAGATGATGACCAGAAATGGAATTATGAAAGAGCGGCTGGGCGATTTAATTACGGATGCATTACGGATGCAGATTCTGAAATTACTTGGATATCGCGTCGAAGCAATTGAATTCATCGGGGGAGAACACACGCCTCGCAATCTAATGATTCGCGCGGTAAAGACTGGAGCAATTGCAGATGCCGCAGAGAAATCACGCTATGACGAGATGGTCTCGCTCTGGAAAGTAAAGCCTGCACTAGCATCCCTGCTCAACCGTTAGACTTACCCGCATGTCCAAAGTTCTTGCATCCCTTCCAGTTGGCGAAAAAGTAGGTATCGCCTTCTCTGGTGGCCTTGATACAACAGTTGCAGTGGCATGGATGCGTGAAAAAGGCGCGGTTCCTTGCACATACACCGCAGACCTTGGCCAATACGATGAAACTGACATCGACACCGTTCCGGTTCGCGCAAAAGAATATGGCGCAGAAATTTCGCGCCTTGTTGACTGCAAGACTTCTTTAGTTGAAGAAGGTTTGGCTGCGATTGCTTGCGGTGCATTCCATATTCGCTCCGGTGGAAAACAATATTTCAACACCACTCCTTTGGGCCGCGCAGTGACGGGTACTTTGCTGGTTCGCGCGATGCTGCAAGATAAGGTCGAAATCTGGGGCGATGGTTCAACCTACAAAGGCAATGACATCGAACGTTTTTATCGTTACGGCCTGCTCGCCAATCCAAATTTACGAATTTATAAGCCGTGGCTTGATGCCGATTTCGTGCGTGAACTTGGTGGGCGCAAAGAGATGTCCGAATGGCTCGTCTCGCACAATTTCCCATACCGAGACAGCGTTGAAAAGGCTTACTCAACTGATGCCAATATATTGGGGGCAACCCACGAGGCTAAAGATCTAGAAAACCTTGATGTTTCTATAGAAATTGTTAACCCAATCATGGGCGTTAAGTTCTGGGATGCATCTGTTTCTATCCCATCTGAAGATGTGAAGATTCAATTTATTCAAGGACGCCCAGTTGCCATTAATGGAAAAGACTTCAGTGATGTAGTTGCCCTTATGCAAGAGGCGAACACAATCGGTGGCCGCCACGGTTTGGGAATGGCAGATCAGATCGAAAATAGAATTATTGAAGCCAAGAGCCGCGGGATTTATGAAGCACCCGGAATGGCGCTGCTCTTTATCGCCTACGAAAGATTGCTAAGTGCGATTCACAATGAAGACACTATTGCTAACTATCATGCAGAGGGCCGTCGTTTAGGTCGTCTGCTTTACGAAGGTCGCTGGCTAGATCCGCAAGCCTTAATGTTGCGCGAATCTCTGCAACGTTGGGTGGCATCTGCTGTAACCGGTGAAGTAGTAATTCGCTTACGTCGTGGTGATGATTTCTCAATCATCAATACAACAGGTCCAGCACTTAGCTATCACCCAGAAAAACTTTCTATGGAACGCACTGAAAACGCTGCCTTTGGCCCGGTTGATCGCATCGGACAGCTGACAATGCGCAATCTAGATATTGCAGATACTCGCGCTAAACTTGAGATGTATCGCGACCAAGGTCAACTTGGTGGTGGGGAATTCAAATTAATCCGTGAAATCGGTGAAGGAGAAACGAAGTAATGAAAGCCAGACTTGCCGCTGTGATTGCTATGTCACTAGTACTACTAACTGGATGTGGAGATAAAGAAGTGAGTTCAAGTGCGGATAATTTGCCAACTGTTACAACCAATCAAGGTGAGGCCCCAACTATTGGTGCACCAACAGGTGATGCCCCAACAACCTTAGTCACTAAAGACATCATCGTCGGCTCAGGGGCAGAAGCGCTGCCAACTTCGACAATGACAGTTCACTACACTCTTATGACTTGGTCTAATGGAGTACTTGTTGAATCTTCTTGGACAAGTGGATCACCTGCAACATTCCCACTTGCCAATGTAATTGTTGGTTGGCAACAAGGTATTCCAGGGATGAAAGTTGGCGGACGTCGCTTGCTCGTTATCCCACCTGATCTAGGTTACGGCGCACAAGGTGGCGGATCAATTGGGCCAAATGAAACCTTGATCTTCGTCGTCGATGCCATCGGTGTTGCTTAAAACTCAGAGAATTAGGCACGTATCCGCAACACTTTATAACGCGCTAGACTGAGGGTGTTGTTTTTCGGGGTCGATGTAATTTCGAACCGGCAGTTAAAGTCTGCGACCCGGTCAAGGCCATTGACCGGTTGATTGGGTGAAATTCCCGAACCGACGGTTAAAGTCCGGATGAGAGAAAATCAACGCGTAGTCGACGCAAACTTTGTTATTAGTTATTTAACAAAGGTATGGTGCGTTGGCTCGTACCGCTTTTTCCACCCCGAGATGCAACACCGTTCTCGAAAAGGGTGTTGATCATGAACCAAGTCCACCAAGTGCCCCAAGTATTAAGGGCAGATGCAGCGATGGCGCGCGCCATCGAGTGCGCTAGCTATGGTCTTGGCAAAACATTTCCTAATCCAATTGTTGGCGCTGTAATAACAAGTGCAACTGGAGAATTCGTTAGCGAGGGATTTCACCAAGGCGCAGAGCACGCCGAAGTTGTCGCGATCAGGAGCGCAAAAGAA
>CAWUTY010000119.1:0-5149 GCA_963925575.1 Candidatus Nanopelagicaceae bacterium | reverse complement strand
GTGCATCTGAATACTTGCGACCAAGTTGGAAGATGTGGCCAATCTCAATAGCGCGATCAATTACAACTGCCGTTGCGCAATCTGGGCAAGCATCGCCCTCACGAATTTCTGCCGCTTCAATATAAGCATCAGGTGTGAAGTCGCGACCATTTACAACATAGCGGGCATGGCGATTTAATTTATTGGCACCGGTAACCCAAGAAGTTCCAGGTGCAACTCTTGGATCCGCGTAGACAGTAATTCCAGATTTGGCAGCATCTTGTGGTCCGATATATCCCTTCACCAAAGTTGGGAATTTAGCGAAGTCGGCTTCTTCGAAAGTACGTAACTCTTCAACCCCGGTAAGTCCAGCTTGTAAACGCTTTAGGTCAACTTCGCGATCACCTGGAACTAAGACAGAGATCGCTTTGTTATCTGCCATCAACATTACATTCTTTAAAGTTGCAGCACTTGTAAATCCCCTACCAAATTTTTCATTTAAAATTGTGACAAGTGAATCAATGGTTGGCGTATTTGGAGTATCAAGCTCTTCCATTGCTGGAACCTTTGACGCATCGGCAGCTGCAACTTTTGTAACCATCGCTTCAACGTTTGCGGCAAAACCACATTTAGGGCAGAGCACATAAGTATCTTCACCGGTTTCGCACGGCGCTAAGAATTCCTCAGATTTAGATCCACCCATAGCACCAGAGACCGCTTTGACGATGTTGTACTTCAGGTGCAGGCGATCAAAGGTGCTGATGTAAGCATCACGATGTTTTTGATAGGAAATATCTAACCCCTCATCGGTTAAATCAAATGAGTACGAGTCCTTCATTACGAATTCGCGACCGCGAATGATTCCGCTACGTGGCCGAGCTTCATCGCGAAACTTGTTTTGAATCTGATAAATAGTAAGAGGTAGATCTTTATAGGATGAATATTCGCCTTTAACCATCAAGGTAAACATCTCTTCGTGGGTTGGGCCTAGTAAATAATCTCCACCCTTGCGATCCTGCAGCCGAAATAGCGAAGGTCCATAATCGTCCCAGCGCTTTGTGGCCTCGTATGCCTCACGCGGCAACAGAGCGGGGAAGTGAACTTCCTGGAACCCGGCCTTATCCATTTCTTCGCGGATGATTCGTTCGACATTGCGTAAGGTGATTACGCCAAGAGGCAACCACGAATAAATTCCAGCAGCGATGCGACGCACATATCCGGCGCGGACTAAAAGCTTATGGCTTGGTACTTCAGCATCTGCCGGGTCATCGCGAAGTGTGCGAAGAAATAAGGTCGACATGCGCAACATGAGTGCAACCTTATCGCGTAATTACTTGACTGTGACGGAAGGTTCGCCTGAAAGAATTCCAGCGGCTTCCATTTCCTCAGCAAGACGCATCGCTTCTTCGATTAGCGTTTGAACGATCATCGACTCTGGAACAGTTTTGATGACCTCTCCCTTAACAAATATCTGCCCCTTGCCATTTCCAGATGCCACACCAAGGTCTGCTTCGCGTGCTTCACCTGGTCCATTAACAACGCATCCCATAACTGCAACGCGCAAAGGGACTGTCATACCTTCAAGACCTGCCTGAACTTGTTCAGCCAGTGTGTAAACATCAACTTGGGCGCGACCACATGATGGGCAAGAGACAATCTCTAATTTACGTTGGCGCAAATTGAGAGATTCAAGAATTGAAATTCCAACTTTGACTTCTTCAACAGGTGGCGCCGACATTGAGACACGGATTGTGTCGCCGATACCTTCGGCCAATAAAATTCCAAATGCAGTAGCAGATTTAATTGTTGCTTGAAATGCAGGTCCCGCTTCGGTAACGCCCAAGTGCAATGGATAATCACATTTAGCGGCCAAAATTCGATATGCATTAACCATTGTTACGGGATCGTGATGCTTAACAGAAATCTTTAAGTCAGAAAAACCATGTTCTTCAAAGAGCGATGCTTCCCAGAGCGCTGATTCGGCGAGTGCTTCGGGGGTTGCTTTGCCGTACTTAGCCAATAAGCGTGGATCAAGTGAGCCAGCGTTTACTCCGATACGAATCGGAATACCAGCATCACCGGCCGCTTTGGCAACTTCTTTAACCTTGTCATCAAATTGCTTAATGTTTCCGGGGTTTACACGCACCGCTGCACAACCGGCATCGATTGCGGCGAAGATATATTTTGGTTGAAAGTGAATATCTGCAATGACAGGTATTTGAGATTTCTTAGCGATCTGTGCCAGAGCATCGGCATCATCTTGGCTGGGAACTGCAACGCGCACGATCTGACAACCAGCGGCAGTTAACTCTGCGATCTGTTGCAAGGTAGCGTTTACATCTGAAGTAAGAGTGGTGCACATTGATTGCACGCTGACCGGTGAGTCACTTCCAACACCAATTTTCCCAACTTGCAATTGTCTAGTCTTGCGACGCGGATGAAGCGGAGCGGGTGGGGCGCTAGGAATTCCGAGATCAACCATGGGGACATTCTGCCTCAAAAGTTGAAGAACGGCCCTATTAAAGGTTAGAGGTTTAGTGAAATTGGATTGATGATATCTGCAATGAGCAGCAATACCGTTAGAAGAGCCAGGATTACAAAGACGACAGTCGTGACAGGTGTAAGCACTTTCACATCAATACCGGCAGGTCGCGCTCTGCCACGTAATCTGGCGATGAAAGCTCTGATCTCATCAGCAATTGCAACTGCCATATGGCCGCCATCTAAGGGCAAGATCGGCAGTAAATTAAATAAACCAACGAAAATATTAAGGCTAGCCACGATCAGAATAAAAGTTCCAATGCGCTCTGAGTTAGTGAGCTCTCCGCTGGCGGCTGCCTGACCTGAGACGCGCGCTACACCGACGATACCGACTAGACCATTCTCATCGCGTTTTTCCCCGCCAAAAGTCTGTCCCCAGAGAGCAGGAATTTTATTTGGTAGTTGAACCAAAGATTTTGCGGATGCCGTGGTGAAAGACCAAGTTAACTTTGCAGCAGATGTTACGGATGTAACAGGGTCAAGTCGTTTAGTGCCAATTTCATTAATTATACCAAGTACATAACGGGATGTGCCATCGTCAATATCGGTCATTCGCGGTGCTGCAATTATTTGCTGTTCAATACCATCACGTTTGATAGTAAATGTAAGATCGCGACCTTTAGAGTTTCGAATTTTATCTAACTGATCTTGCCAATCAGTCGAAAGGTCTCCATCTATAGCAATGATTTCATCACCTTTTTGAAAACCAGCGGCTGCGGCTGCGCTATTGGCAGATACGGTATCGATCACAGGAAGAACTTGATTAACACCGACTCCGACAAGTAATAGAAGAAGGAGCAAGTAGCCAAGGATGAAGTGTAGAAAAGAGCCAGCTCCCAAAACAATTAATTTCTTGGCAGAACTGGCGAGATAGAAAGCGCGATGGGATTCGCCCTCAGGCATATCATCATCTGGGGTCATGCCTTCAATGCGGCAGTAACCACCTGCCGGAATCGCTTTAATTCCAAATTCGGTCTCGCCACGTTGGTATGACCAGATGCGCTTGCCAAAGCCGAGAAAGAATTCAGATACGCGCATGCCGAATCGGCGAGCGGTTAAATAATGTCCAAATTCATGCACCATTACAGAGAAGAGCAGGGCAAATATAAAGGCGAGAATTCCGAGCAGTTGCATTAGCGGGCTACTTTCGAGACGAGTTCATGGGTGATCTTGCGAGCATCCTGCTCGATGGCACTGACATCCGCCAGATCGCGCAGCGCGCCCGCTGATTTCGAACCTAAAGATTGCACAACTTCTTCCACAGTTTCGATAATAGCGGTGAATCCAATTTTTTCTGCGATAAAGGCGGCCACACAAACTTCGTTAGCCGCGTTAAATATTGCCGGCAGTCCCCCGCCTAAAGTTCCGCAACGACGAGCTAAATCAATTGCTGGAAAACGCGCCGCATCAATTGGCGCAAAGGTCCAAGTGTGCGAAGTTGACCAATCGATTGCCATAGTTGCGCCTTTAATTCGGTCTGGAAAATTAATGGCCAAAGAGATTGGCCCCTTCATATTTGGTGGTGATGCTTGAGCAATTGTTGAACCATCAACGTATTCCACCATTGAATGAACTACAGATTGCGGATGGATAACTGCTTCAATTTGTAAATATGGCATATCAAATAAGTAATGTGCTTCGATTATTTCCAACCCTTTATTCACTAAGGTTGCAGAATTAATTGTTACAACCGGCCCCATCGACCAGGTTGGGTGATTAAGCGCTTCTGCAACTGTTATCTGGCTGAGATCTAAACGCTCACGAAATGGCCCACCGCTTGCAGTTAAAATCAGCTTAGCTACTTCACTCTTCTTCTCACCCATCAAGCATTGCCAAAGCGCGGAATGCTCGGAATCAACTGGCAGTAATTGGTCAGGTTTGGCAATCGACATAACTAAATCGCCACCCGCCACAAGTGACTCTTTATTGGCTAAAGCCACACGATTTCCAACTTTAAGTGCCGCCAATGTGGGGGCAAGTCCGATCGAGCCAGTGATTGCATTGAGAACTATGTCGCAAGTTATTGCAGCAATTTCTGTAGACGCATCTGACCCGTCAATTACGGTTGCCTGTGGCAGTGCCGCTCTAATTACGTCAGCATTTTTTGTTACACCGATTACAGATACCTTAAATTTCTTAGCCTGTTCAATTAGCGTCTGCGGATTAGTACCGGCAGCAGTGATGGCTACAACTCGAAATAGAGTTGGATTTGCTTCAACAATTTCCAGCGCCTGAACTCCGATAGAGCCAGTTGATCCTAGGATTACTAAATCTTTCATCTCGCGTACCTAAATATTAACGATCAAGTAGATTTTGAGTTGGTGAATACGGTGTTCCGCTGCGACGCTTAGCGATTGCAGATAGCGCTTCAAGAACTACCCGGTTTGCCAAAATGGCGGTGATATCGGCTGAATCAAATGGTGGTGCCACTTCGACTACATCGATTCCGACAACCGGAAGTTCTAAACAGATGCGACGAACTGCTTCAAGAAGTTCACGACTTGTCATACCGCCAGGCTCTGGCGTTCCGGTGCCGGGAGCCATACCTGGATCTACAACATCAATATCAACTGAGAGGAATACGCCGTCACAACCATCTGTAAGTGTTGCAAATGATTCATCGAGCACT
>CAWUTY010000118.1:0-2853 GCA_963925575.1 Candidatus Nanopelagicaceae bacterium | reverse complement strand
CCGATTGCGACAGTTGCGCAGTGCAAACTTAATTCCGGCAGATACACCGCTGGAAGTCTCCGTTACCACCTACCATTCTTACGCCGCCCGCTTACTTTCGGAACACTCAATCCGTTTTGGAATAGATGCCGATATTGCACCAATGGGCGATGCTGCGATGTGGCAATTAGCTAATGACGTTGTGCGCAATTGGGATGATGCAACCTACACTAACGAATCTGCAGTCAGCACGGTCGTCGATGATTTATTAGGTCTGACAAAGTTGATGTTAGAGCATCAAGTAAAGCCCGATGCTATTGAAGCTGCTGATCTGGCAGTATTGCAAGAGCTATCAGCAATGACCGGTGATTTAAATGATCATGTGCGAAAAGTAAATCGGGCACTGACGCAACGTATTGGGCTATTGCCGATGGTGGAGAGTTTCATTCAACGCCGCCAACAATCTGGGCAACTCTCATTCGATGACCAGATGTCACTTGCCGCAGACATTGCTACCAATTTTGCTGATGTTGGCGAACTCGAACGTGCCAAATATTCAGTTGTATTACTTGATGAATATCAAGACACTTCTCAATCACAAGTGCGCATGTTGTCATCGCTATTCGGGGGTGGCCATCCCGTAATGGCAGTGGGCGACCCATGCCAAGCTATTTACACCTGGCGCGGGGCTTCGGCCGGCACAATCAACTCATTTGCGCGCTATTTCCCTAAGGTTGCTGGTCAAAGCGGAGCAGAGCGATATTCGCTACTTACTACTTTTCGAAATGATAAAGCGATCCTAGAACTTGCAAATGTTGTATCTGAACAAATCCGCGCAGAAAGTGGCGCAGATGTTCCTCCTCTTACCCCTCGCATCGGTGCGGGCGCTGGCAATTTAATTTGCGGAGTCTTTGAAACTATTGAAGCCGAAGCGCAAGCGATTGCTGATTCCTTCTCACCACTTTGGTTTGATGAAAAACGTTTGGCGCAAAGTGCGCAGAAGCGCACAACTTTTGCAGTCTTGGTGCGCAAACGTTCACAGATCGCGTCAATTGAAAGCGCACTTCGTTCGGCTGGCATGCCAGTTGATGTCATCGGCTTAGGTGGGCTGATCCATGTCCCAGAAGTTGCTGACATAGTTTCGATGCTAAAGATAATCGCCGACCCCGATGCAGGTGCTGCGATGATGCGCCACTTGACGGGGCCACGAATTAATTTAGGTGCTAAAGATTTAGCAGCACTTGGCGCTTACTCACGCAATCGTGCCAAGGGATCACGCGCTGAAAGTAAATCGTTAATTAAGAAGATTGCTGCCGGAAATCCAGAACGCGCCGAAGCTGATGATCAATTCCTAGGATCACTGATTGACACAGTTGATGAGATTGAAAAAGCTGACCGCAAGACATTTAGCGAAGATGGATTTAAACGCATAACTCGTTTTGCAGCCGATCTGCGTCGCATTCGCTCGCGCGCCGGTGGCACGATCACAGATTTAATAAATGACATTGAACGATATTTACATCTAGAAGAAGAAGTTATGTTGCGTGATGGCACCGGATCAGGTCGCCGCCATATCGATCGCTTCTTAGATGAGGCGGGAAAGTTCGCACGCAGCGGTGGAACCTTAACTTCATTCCTGCAGTGGCTAGATATCACTGGCGAGGAAGAAGGAGGCCTGAAATCAGCCTCCCCTGAGGTGCGCAGCGACGTGGTTCAGATTCTCACCGTGCATATGTCAAAGGGCGCCGAATGGGATGTGGTTGCAGTTCCCGGGTTAGCCGAAGGAACTTTTCCGGGGATTAATAAATCAGATCCCGAAAATTGGATCACCAACGAGAAACACATTCCGTTTCATTTACGCGGCGATAGTGCAGAGCTACCGGTCTTTTCATTTAACGGTGCGACCAAGAATTCAGAAGCCAAAAAAGAGATCGAGGCCTACGGCAAAGTTTGCAATGCCACGAAAATTCGCGAAGAAATTCGCTTGGGATATGTTGCATTTACTCGCGCCCGAACTCATTTAATCGCGACCACATCTTGGTGGCGCGATGGTGCGGATTGGGTTAAGCCTTCATCAATTTTTGAGCAAGTGGCGTTAGTTGCCCAAAAATCTGGAATCATTTTAAATAACGCAGTTCAGCCTGAGGATGATGATAAAAATCCTAAACTTGAATACCCAGCCACAGGAATTTGGCCCCGTGATCCACTTGGCAATAAGCGCGCAGAATTTAAATCTAAGATCGCACTTGTAAATAGTGCTAAACCAATTGATCTAAGTAAATTTGCTGAAACTGATTTGGAAATTGCCTCTTGGGCGCAAGATGCACAAGCTTTGATTCATGAAAATACCTTGCTACGAAATGGCGGCCTAGAAGTAGCACTACCACCACGCCTTTCCACATCAACCCTGGTCGCCTTACATAAGGATCCAACTGAACTTGCGCTTAATATTCGCCGTCCTATGCCAAGGCCGCAAGATGAATATTCACGTCGCGGAACCGCTTTCCACTTATGGATAGAAAAGCATTTCCGCGCTGCAACTTTATTTGATGATGATGATTTAGATTTCCTTGATCCACTCGAACCTGATCAAACACTTGAGCAACTCAAAAACGCATGGTTGGCATCGGATTGGGCGCCACGGATTCCGGTTGCGGTAGAAGTGCCATTTGAAGCGGTAATTGGTGGGGTTTTAGTGCGCGGGCGCATAGATGCGGTCTATGAAATCAGCGGTCGCTATGAAGTAATTGACTGGAAGACAGGCTCAACTAAGTTGGGGCAATCATCGGCTGTGCAGTTAGCTGTTTATCGCCTTGCTTGGGCCAACTTAAAGGGCATTGATCCAACACAAGTATCGGCGGCTTTTCATTATGT
>CAWUTY010000117.1:0-7751 GCA_963925575.1 Candidatus Nanopelagicaceae bacterium | reverse complement strand
CAATTAATTTATGTCAGATCATTATCAAAGTTTGGGCGTTGATCGCGGTGCTAGCGCCGATGAGATAAAGAAGGCGTATCGCAAAATTGCCCGCGAACTTCATCCCGATGTAAATCCAGATCCTGCGGTGCAAGATAAATTTAAAGAAGTAACTGCAGCCTATGAAGTATTAAGTGATCCACAAAAGCGCCAGTCATATGACATGGGCGGCTCTGGATTCGGTGGCGGCGGCTTCGGTGGCGGCGGATTTAGCGACATCATGGACGCGTTCTTTGGAGGCGGACAAAATCGCGGACCACGTCCACGTATGCGCCAAGGACAGGATGCGTTGATTCGCGTTGAAGTTGATTTAAATGAAGCCTGCTTCGGTACCGAGCGCGATATCTCTGTTGAAAACGCTGTGGCTTGTACCAAATGTAAAGGTCAGGGATCCGCAGACTCATCCGCACCTTCTATGTGCCAAGTTTGTAAAGGACGCGGTGAAACACAGCAAGTGCAGCGCTCATTCCTTGGTCAAGTTATGACATCGCGTCCTTGTGCTTCTTGCCAGGGTTACGGCAGCGTCATACAAAATCCTTGTCGCGAATGTGCAGGCGATGGGCGAGTACGTGCGCGCCAAAATATAAGTGTGAAAATTCCAGCAGGTGTTGAAACAGGCAACCGTATTCAACTCGCTGGACGTGGTGAAGTCGGATCAGGTGGCGGACCGGCCGGAGATCTCTATGTTGAAATTGTTGAATCCCAACATCCATTCTTAATTCGCGATAACCACAACTTACACGTTGCCATTGAAGTTTCATTTGCAGCAGCCTCTCTTGGCAGCAAAGTTATAGTCGAGTGCTTAGACGGTCCAATCGAAGTTGAAGTTCGCGCCGGAACTCAAAGTGGTGCCACCATTCCGGTACGTGGAAAAGGTATGACGCGACTGCACGCGGCAACACGTGGAGATTTAATTGTGCATATCGAAGTGCAGACTCCACATAAATTGAGCAGAGATCAAGAAGAGATGCTCCGTAAATTTGCTGCAGCTCGCGGTGAAAAGCCAGGAGATGTAAAGATCAAGGGGCTCGAGCAGGGATTCTTTAGCAAGTTTAGAGATGCATTCGGACGCTAATGCTGACCCTCTTCTTCGTTAACGATCTACCTAAAGTTGTTGGTAGTAGTTACGAATTTGGTGGAGAAGATGCGGGCCATGCCATCCGCGTGCTGCGTACTCAAGTCGGAAATAATTTGGCGCTCTCCGATGGGCAAGGCGCTTGGTCAACCGTACAAGTCAAAGTCATCAATAAGAAGTCGATGTCGGTTGAAGTAACAGAATCAGGTTTTGAAGAAGCGCTGCCTGTTGAATTTACAGTTGCACAAGCGTTGACCAAAAGTGATCGCATCAAGGAGTCAATCGAATTAAATACTGCAGGCGGTGCTGATGTAATTTTATTGTGGGCGGCTACACGTTCGATCGGAAAAGCAACCCCAGATCTGATGCAGAAGTTAGCCACAACTGCGCGTGAGGCGAGCAAACAGACCAGACGCAATCGTATTCCATTTGTGATGGGAGTCCTTGACGCCAAGAAGATTGCGACAGAGATTCCTAATTACGATTTAACAATTGTTTTTCATGAGAGCGCACAATATAAATTAACCGAAATTGTTAAGCCTGGTATTGAGAAAGTCTTAGCGATCATTGGCCCCGAAGGCGGAATCACTGACGAAGAGTTAGCGATCTTCACGGCTGCTGGAGCGCAAGTTGCTTTGCTGGGCCGTCCTATTTTCCGTTCTGCACACGCTGGTATGGCGGCGCTTTCTGGTCTAAACGCGGCTTTAAATATCTGGTAAAGGTATAGTCAACTTATGGCGCTGGATCCTGATTGCATCTTCTGCAAAATCATTGAAGGTCATATTCCTGCTGATATAGTTTTTCGAAACGAAAACGTGGTTGCATTTAGCGATTTAAATCCGCAGGCTCCAACTCACGTTTTAATAATCCCGACTCTGCATACCGAAAATGCGGCCTCCCTTGCCAAGATTTCGGCAACGATCACGGCAGCGCTATTTATCGCCGCCAGCGAGATCGCAGCCGAACGAGATTTAACGGGCTACCGAACGGTCTTTAATACTGGGGCCGACGCCGGTCAGAGCGTTTTTCACGCTCACCTGCACCTGCTTGGTGGGCGTGGGCTCGCATGGCCACCCGGTTAAAAGTAGTATCACTGACTATATGGAACGAACTCTGATCACCGTCCCACCTGCGATCTCGATGGTTTCACTCATCGGCGCCAATGATGTCAACTTACGAGCCATCGAAGCCGCCTTCCCGAGCGTGAATATCACCGTTCGAGGAAATGAAATAACTTTGCGCGGTCCGCATATTGATTGCATCGTGTTAGAAAAATTATTTGCGGAAATGATGGTTGTGATCCGCTCCGGTCAGGTGCTCACCGTCGATGCGGTAAAGCGCAGCATCGTAATGTTGGGACAAGAGCCCGCTGAAAGTCCAGCGGAAGTTCTATCTTTAAATATTGTTTCTAATCGCGGACGCACGATTCGCCCAAAGACAGCTAATCAGAAGAAGTATGTTGATGCGATCGATGAAAACACCATCACATTTGGTATTGGTCCAGCGGGTACAGGAAAGACTTACCTGGCAATGGCAAAGGCGGTTGCGGCGCTGCAAGCAAAGAAAGTAAATCGCATAATTTTGACTCGCCCGGCCGTTGAAGCAGGGGAGAAGTTAGGCTTCTTGCCTGGCACCTTAAGTGAAAAGATTGATCCATTTCTTCGCCCGCTCTTTGATGCCTTGCATGACATGATCGACGTTGATTCGATTCCACGTTTAATGCAGACTGGCGTTATTGAAGTAGCCCCACTTGCCTACATGCGCGGTCGCACCTTAAACGATTCATTTATTATCTTGGATGAAGCGCAGAACACCACACCTGAACAGATGAAGATGTTCTTAACTCGCTTAGGTTTTGGGTCAAAGATGGTTATCACTGGCGATGTGACGCAAGTTGATCTCCCTAATGGAGTGCGATCAGGGCTGCGTATCATCTCCGATATTTTACAAGATATCGATGATATTTCCTTTATGGAGCTAACAGCTGAAGATGTGGTTCGTCATCGTTTAATTGGGGATATCGTCAAGGCCTACGAAAAGTATGACGAAATTAAGACCGCTCCTCGTAACTTGCGCAACCAATAAATTAAAATAATTATGACAATAGAAATCACAAATAAATCTGGCGAACTTGTGCCCACTGAAAGCGTGCGCACTCTTTTGCAAAATTCGTTAGCTGAGTTAAAGCTAAACCCCGAATGCGAAGTAAATCTGGTCTTTGTCGATATTGCCGAAATGACCGAATTACATATTAAATGGATGGATGAGGGTGGACCAACCGATGTGCTCTCATTTCCGATGGATATTCCAGTCGATGAAAACGAAGCGGTAACTCTTGGAGATATCGTAATCTCACCGGTTGTTGCAGCAGGACAAGCATCATCAGCTGGCCACAGTGCTGAATACGAGATATTTATTTTGGCAGCGCATGGTCTGCTCCATATTTTGGGATATGACCATGCGAATCCCGCTGATGAAAAAGTAATGTTCGCACTGCAAGAAGACCTAGTTAAGAAATATGAGGCCCTAGCGTGAATACCTTTAATATCAGCGCAATTATCGTATTGATTGCTTTCGCTGGTTTCTTGGCTGCCTCTGAATCAGCGCTCACCTCAATCTCGCGCATTTTGATCGAAGAGCTTGAATCCAAACGCGGTGGACATTTGCTCAAGAAATATTCCAAGCAACCTTCACGCTATTTAAATGTACTTCTCTTGGTACGCAAGATCTGCGAATTCACTGCAGCAGCACTTCTGGCAGTTGCGCTATTGCGTCAATACTCATCTGCGCAAGCGATGGCGATGACTGTTGCAATCATGGTTGTGCTCTCCTACGTGGTCGTCGGCGTTGGTCCCCGTACTTTGGGACGCCAACAACCGCACAAATGGGCGCGTGCCGGCATTTCAGTTGCTTATTTCCTAGCCTTTATCTTGGGACCCGTTACAAATCTTTTGATCGCAATAGGTAATGCAATTACCCCAGGTAAGGGTTTTCGAAGCGGTCCATTTACCAATGAAGCCGAACTTCGCGACCTGGTTGATCAAGCGCACGAGCGCGGCTTAGTGGAATCTGATGAACACGAGATGATTCACTCGGTATTTGAACTCGGCGATACCTTGGTTCGCGAACTCGCAGTGCACCGCACAGATATGGTTTGGATTGAACGCGATAAGAGTTTGCGCCAAGCGCTCTCACTTGCGCTGCGTTCTGGCTACTCCAGAATTCCAGTAGTCGGTGACAATCTAGATAACATCGTAGGTATCGCATACGTTAAGGATTTGGCTAAGCGCGCCCTTGATCATCACGAGGCTGAAGTAAGTGAAAAAGTAGAACAACATATGCGCCCAGCCGTCTTTGTGCCAGAAATCAAGATTGCAGCAGAGCTATTAAAAGAGATGCAACGTGATCAGATCCACTTAGCGATTGTGGTTGATGAATATGGTGGAACCGCAGGCATCATCACCATTGAGGATATTATCGAAGAAATTGTCGGTGAGATTGCCGACGAATTCGATGATGGCATCGAAGCCTTTATCTGGATTACCGAAGATAAAGCACGCGCGAAAGCAACGCTGCATATTGAAGATTTGGCCGATGAATTAAAGGTTGATATCGATAAAGCAGATTTTGAAGATGTCGACTCTATCGGCGGTTTAATGGCACAGAAATTAGGACGTGTTCCAATTGCGGGCAGCACGATTTCAATTGCAGGTTGGACGATAACCTCAGAGCGTCCGGTCGGTCGCCGTCGTAGAATAAGTAGCGTAATCATTGAACGAATTAAGGATGAGGCGCCAGAAGATCATGAGTAATTCCTTTAGCAATCCCGAAGATGCCAAGCTAGCAACTCTTGCGACTTCCACGCTGGTGCGCACTGGAGCTGAACAAGCGGCAGCTTTACGTGATACAACTGGACGCACTTATGTTGCAATTAATATTTCAACTGCATCGCTTTCACTTGATGCAGTACAAGCAGTTTTCACAGTTGCTGCTGCATCGCAAATATCTGGAATTGAATCTGTTGTAATCGTGGGGGAGTCTGCTGCAGAAACGGCAGTTATTACTGAAAATTCACCGCAAGTGACAATTTTTTATATCGATGCCAGCGGGAGCGTAACTAGGGCATAAGATAGCCCAATGCGTATCGTGCGATTTACTCCGGGACCTGAATCCGGTCTGGGCGCTGATCCACTCTTTGGAGTGCTCGAAGAAGATAACTCGATCACGATAATCTCGGGAGATCCGATTTATCATGGCGTCACTAAGACGGCCGCCAAAGTCGAACTGTCCAAGGTGCGTTTATTGGCGCCAGTTATTCCACGTAGCAAAATTGTGGCAGTCGGCAAGAATTATGCCGACCATGCCAAAGAGATGGGTTCTGATGTTCCTACAGAGCCGATCATCTTCTTAAAGCCAAATACTTCCGTGATTGGCCCGGGCGACACAATTGTTTGGCCCGCCATGGCCCCAACGATCGATTACGAGGCAGAACTTGCCGTTGTAATTGGACGCGTCTGTAAAGATGTTCCTAAAGAGCGAGTCAACGAAGTTATCTTTGGTTACACATTGGCAAATGATGTGACCTGCCGCGAGCTACAACGCAGTGATGGCCAATGGGCGCGCGCAAAGGGATTCGATACTTTCTGTCCAATTGGCCCATGGATTGAAACCGACTTTGTGCCTGGCACGCAGCGAATCTTCTCTAAGGTAAATGATGAATTGCGCCAAGATGCAACGCTGGACCAGATGATTTTTAGCATCGAAGACATTGTTGTATTTGTTTCACAAGTTATGACTTTATTGCCTGGCGATGTAATCATTACCGGAACACCCGCAGGAATTGGTCCACTAATCGAGCGCGGCAACGTCGTTGTCAGCGTTGAGGGACTTGGTCAATTAACAAATAAGGTGAGTGCCAAACCGTGAGTGAGAAAAAAGTAAAGGTGCGTTTCGCACCATCTCCAACAGGTGATCTGCATGTCGGAAATATTCGTACTGCGCTATTTGATTGGGCATATGCGCGCCACACAGGTGGCACATTCTTATTCCGCATTGAAGATACCGATACGACCCGCGTAACTGATGAATATATCCAAGCAGCGATCGATACTCTTAAATGGCTTGGTCTTAATTGGGATGAGGGTCCAGAAGTTGGCGGCGAGAATGGCCCTTACTTGCAATCGCAACGTTTAGATATTTACGCGCATTGGGCTCAGAAATTTTTAGATCAGAAAGATGCTTACCACTGCTATTGCTCACCTGATGAGTTAGAAGCGGTTCGCGAGGCGCAACGTGCTGCAAATGTGGCACCTGGCTATAACGGACATTGTCGCGAATTAACTGAAGATCAAATTGCTGGCTATAAGGCGCAGGGACGTGGAGCAGTCGTGCGAATGCGCATGCCAGATGGCAGCACAACTTTTACCGATGAGATTCGCGGCGACGTCAGCTTTGATCACAAGTTTGTACCTGACTTTGTCTTGGTGCGCGCTGATGGTTCACCGCTTTACACACTGGCTGTGGCCGTCGATGACATTTTGATGAAGGTCACCCACGTTCTGCGCGGTGAAGATCTGCTCTCATCAACGCCGCGTCAGATCCGGGTGTATCAAGCAATGGGCGTTGCCATCGATGACTACCCAGTCTTTGCGCACCTTCCCTTTGTAATGGGCCAAGATAATGCCAAGTTATCTAAGCGCAACGGTGAAGCATCGATTGCTTGGTATCGCGAACAAGGTTATTTACCTGAGGCGATCTGTAATTACTTAGCTTTGCTCGGTTGGTCACCAGGTGATGATCGCGAAAACGTCACTATGGCCGAACTCTGCGAACTCTTTACCGTAGATAAAGTCCATTCATCACCAGCGCGCTTTGATATGAAGAAGCTGGAAGCAATAAATGGCGACAAGATTCGCGCACTCACCCTTGATGAATTCCTAAAATGGTCTCTACCATTTTTGACTAAAGCAGGTGTAATCACCGGAACTGATGCCGAGATCGCATTGGTCAAAAAAGCACTTCCAATAATTCAAGAGCGCATCATAAAACTTGATGAAGTGCCAGCCATGTTGCGATTCTTATTTGTTAAAGAATTTGCTGTTGAAGAAGCATCACTTTCTAAAGTAACCGATGCTGCATCGAAAGAAGTCCTAAAGCGATCACTGGCAGAGCTAACACCTCTTACAGTCTGGAACCACGATTCAATCGAGGCGGCACTTCGCACATCGCTAATCCAAGAGTTGGGCCTTAAGCCGCGCATCGCATTTGGCGCAGTTCGCATTGCAACGACCGGATCAACAATTTCTCCACCACTATTTGAGTCAATGGAGTTGCTGGGCAAAGAGGCCGTGCTATCCCGCATCACTGCGGCAATCGCGCTGTAAATCTGAGGTATTCTTTCCCCTGTTGTATTGGGGTATGGGGTAATTGGCAGCCCTGCTGATTCTGGTTCAGTAAGTCTAGGTTCGAGTCCTGGTACCCCAGCGCAAGACAAAATGTACTAGGGCCCCGTCGTCTAGCGGCCTAGGACTCTGGCTTCTCAAGTCAGCTACGAGGGTTCGAATCCCTTCGGGGCTACCAACGCATCAGAGCGCTTACGAATTTTACCTTCAGTAAGCGCTCTGTTCACGTTTGAGGT
>CAWUTY010000116.1:0-15259 GCA_963925575.1 Candidatus Nanopelagicaceae bacterium | reverse complement strand
TAACTGCATCGGTGTTATTACTTGGATGCATACATTTTCACCAGCCAAGATGTGGATCGGTGGCTTAAATGCGCTGCAAGTTCCAATCTTGCATTTAAATACCCAGGCGAATTCTGAACTTCCATGGGAAAGCATCGATATGGATTTTATGAATCTAAATCAAGCAGCACATGGCGACCGTGAACACGGACATGTTCAGGCGCGTTTGCACCTGCCCCGCAAAGTTGTCGCAGGCCATGTGTCAGATAAGAAAGTTTCAGCGCGTATTGGGCACTGGATGCGTGCAGCAATTGGTTGGAACACAGCCCAGAATTTAAAGCTGGCCCGCTTCGGTGACAATATGCGTTTTGTCGCAGTCACTGATGGCGATAAGACAAGTGCACAAATCACTCTAGGAATGTCTATCGAGGCCTACGGTGTAAACGCATTGGTGGATGCGGTTGCTGCCGTAAATCCCGCTGCGATTGATGCGCTGGTTGCCGAGTACGAACAAATCTTTGAAGTCTCTGCCGAACTTAAAAAAGGTGGAGCCCGTCACGATTCACTGCGCTATCAAGCATCCCTTGAAATCGCACTTGAAACTTTCTTAACCGCTGGAAATTTCACCGCATTTACAACTAACTTCGAAGACTTGGGTGCGCTAAAGCAACTCCCAGGTTTGGCAGTGCAACGCATGATGTCTAAAGGTTATGGCTTTGGTGGCGAAGGTGACTGGAAAACTTCAGCGCTGCTGCGCATTATCAAGAGCATGACTGAAGGGTTACCAGGCGGAACTTCTTTTATGGAGGATTACACCTATCACTTTGGTCCAGGTGAACCTAAAGTTCTGGGCGCGCATATGCTGGAAGTTTGTCCCACAATTAGCGACCAAAAACCTAAGTGCGAGATTCATCCTCTTGGTATTGGTGGCAAAGATGATCCGGTCCGTTTGGTATTTAACGCAACACCGGCGCACGGCCGCGTTGTTGGTCTGATGGATCTTGGTGATCGCTTCCGAATTGTCTCTAACGACATCGAAGTTGTTAAGCCAGATAAAGAACTCAAAAAACTACCTGTAGCGTGCGCGGTTTGGAAACCTGCCCCTTCACTTGCTACATCGGCAGAATCTTGGATCTATGCCGGCGGATCTCACCACACGGTCTTGAGTACCGCACTGAATCCAGAGGTCCTGAGCGACTTTGCCAATATCGCCCAGGTCGAACATTTGCGGATTTCTGCCACGACCACCAGCGAGGAATTCCATAAGGAAATCAAGTGGAATGGCGCTTTTTACAAACTATCATCCCTGACCTGAGGTAGCCCCCTTACCCCGGTTACTTTGTAACCGAATCGTTATAGGCAAAGTGCCGATTTGAGTTGACTAGCCACATGCCCTAACTAAGGTTGGGTACATGTAAATCCTTGGTACCGAAAAATCCAGGGCAGTGCATACCTCGAAGTCCAAAATTACTCGATGTTAAGAAAGGTACTACATGTTTAATAAGTCAAAAGTTGCAGCCGTATTTGCTGCACTAGCACTTGTTGTCACGACAGCTCCAGCGTCATCGGCAGCCGGTGATGATATGGAAATCTTCACATGGTGGGCATCAGGCGGCGAAGCTGCAGGCCTTGCAGGAATGACCACTGAATTCACTCGTGTTAATCCAAAACTCAAGTTCGTAAACGCAACAGTTGCAGGTGCAGCTGGCGTTAACGCAAAGGGTGTTCTTGTTTCGCGTATGAAGGCTGGCAATCCACCTGACACATTCCAGGCACATGCTGGCGCAGAACTTTCATCTTATGTAAAGGCAAAGCAGATCGAAGATCTAACTTTCCTTTACAAGTCAGAAGGTTGGGATAAGTCTTTCCCAGCAGATCTCATTAAGACACTTACAACTGGTGGAAAGATCTACTCAGTTCCAGTAAACATTCACCGTGCCAACGTTCTATGGTGGAACCCAGCAGCTGCAAAGAAGGCTGGAATCACTAAGGCACCAGAATCACTAGATGAAATGCTTGCTGACATGGCTAAGTTCAAGAAGGTCGGAATTGATGGAATCGCTCTTGCCGGTAACGGTGACTGGGCAATTGCTCACCTATTCGATTACGTACTTCTCGCTTCAATGGGACCAGACAAGTTCAATGGTCTATGGAACGGTAAGACACTTTGGAACTCAAAGGAAGTTAAAACAGCAATTTCCTACTTCTCAAAGATTCTTGCTTACGGAAACTCAAGCAAGTCACTTGACTGGCCAGATGCAGGCAAGCTTGTAACAACAGGCAAAGCCGGATTCTTCATCATGGGCGACTGGGCGTCATCACAATGGCAGTCAGAAGGCCTAAAGCTTGGCACTGACTACACATGGGCTCCAGGTCCAGGAACAGATGGCATTTACCAATGGCTATCTGACTCATTCACATTGCCAAAGGGTGCTCCAAACCGCGCCGCTGGTATCGCTTGGTTGAAGGTCTGTGGATCTTTGGCTGGACAAGATGCGTTCAACCCTAAGAAGGGTTCAATTGCAGCTCGTACAGATTCAAATCCAAAGCTCTACGACGATTACCTACAAGCTGCAATGAAGTCATGGAAGGTTGACCGCCTAGTCGGTTCAACAGTTCACGGCGTTAACTGGGGCAATGCTGGCATGGCTGCTTACAACTCAGCAGTTGGCCGCTACTACACAGGTGGAGCAAAGGATTCTAAGGGATTCGTAACTGCTCTAACTGCTGCTTCAAAGGCAAACCGCAACGGTTAATTTATTAACCGTTTAAAAGCGTAAGTTGGTCTAAGTTCTGGTGGGACGGTATCGTTCCACCAGAACTTAGACTTTTATAAAGAGTTTTTGAATTTTGAAATTAAATTTTGAGAGGCGTTAATACGTGAGCGTAAAGAAAAATCGAGTCCATAGCCCATGGGGTGGATTCTTTTTCGTACTCCCATCCATTATTGCAATGGCGGTATTTGTATACGGAATGATTGGCTACACCGTCCGCGAATCCCTGACAAACCGGACCAATGCTTGGGAAACCGAGATTAAATTTGTTGGTCTCACTAATTACCGAGATCTGCTCGTAGATCCTGAGTTCACCCACGCACTCTCTAACCTATTAAAATTCACAATAGTTTTTATGATCGGATGTATGCTCTCTGGTTTGATCATGTCCTTGCTTCTTGAAAAGGGCATAAAAGGTGAAGGTTTCTTCCGCTCCACATATCTCTATCCAATGGCAATCTCATTTATCGCAATGGGTACTTCTTGGCGCTGGTTGATGGACTCAGCCCGCGATGCTGATGCAACTGGACTTAACTATCTGTTGCAGAAAATAGGACTCGGCTTCCTGCAAAGTGACTGGTACACATCCGAAGCCGGGTCGATGTATGCAATGTCGCTACCTGCGATCTGGCAGATGGCCGGATACGTTATGGCGCTTTTCTTGGCTGGATTCCGCGGCATCCCTGATGATCTTCGTGAGGCAGCGCGAGTCGATGGCGCATCTGAATTTAAGATCTATCGCCACATCTTGTTCCCACAGCTTTCTCCTACATTCCTGACCGTATTAATTATTTTGGGCCATATCTCGATGAAGGTCTTTGACTTAATCTTTGGTATTTCCACAAAGAGTTATGTAACCAAGGTTCTAGCCATCTATATGTGGCAAGTTATCTTTGATTTCCAGAACTATGCTGCCGGTGCAGCAATTGCTATCGTCATTTTGTTGATGATTGCAGTCGCTGTAATCCCATATCTACTTTATGTCAACAAGACTGAGGAGGCGAATAAATGAGTTCAGATCTCGCATCCCGCGTAGAACGCAAAGTAGATGTAAGCAACAAAAAGAAACTCGATGGCGCGGGTCAGTTTTGGCTGGTGTTTCGCTACTTCGCGCTAACAATTCTTTTTGTGATCGCCGCACTTCCTATCTATATCATGGTGATTAACTCTGTAAAGGGAATTACCGGCGTTACTCAGTCAGCCGCATTCATTCCGCCAACAAAACTCGACTTCAGCGCGTGGGGTCCGACTTGGGATCAATTAAAAGTTCCAATGGGCCGTACCCTTTTCTTCGTTGTTCAGTCATCAATAATCTCAGCAATCATTGGCGCGATCAATGGTTTCGTATTCGCAAAGTGGCGCTTTAGAGGATCAACTGCAATCTTCACAACATTCTTATTTGGAATGTTTATTCCATACCAAGCGATCATGATCCCGCTGACCATGTTTAATCAGTGGGCTGGTATTGGCGGTTCAATTTATGTTCTGGTATTTGCTCACGTTATTTACGGTATTCCGATCTGTACCTTGATATTCCGCAACTATTACGCAGCAATTCCAAACGAGTTAATTGAAGCCGCACGAGTTGATGGCGCCGGAATGGTCCGTATTTTCATCACCATCTTCTTGCCGCTCTCAATCCCTGGTTTCGTAGTTGTTCTAATCTGGCAGTTCACTTCTGCTTGGAATGACTTCCTCTTTGCGATCTTCTTAACTGGCGGTTCTCCTGATTTAGCTGTGGCTACAACTGCACTTAACTTCATCACTGGCTCTGGCAACCAGGTTTACTACGGAAATAACATGACCGCATCGTTGATCGTCTCGATCCCAACGCTGCTCGTCTACCTATTCTTAGGTCGTTACTTCCTGCGTGGCCTCTTGTCAGGTTCGCTCAAAGGTTAGATTCAAGAGATAAGTAAGAACACCTCGTGCTTGATGAAGGTTCGGTTCTTCCTTACCTAAGACAGCGCGGACTATTAACAGGCGATGCCACCGTGGAAACACTCACTGGTGGCGTTTCTTGCATTGTCTTGGCAGTCTCTAACTCACAAGTTGATTTAGTTGTTAAACAAGCTCTGCCTGAGTTAAAGACCAAAGCGAAATGGGTGGCAGATCAACGCCGTGCGATTGTCGAAGCTCGGGCGATGCAGGTTTACCATGCGGTTACTCCCGATAGCGTGCCAGAATTAATTGATTGCGATCCTGCAGAATTCACTTTAACCATGTCGCGCCTTCCCCGAAGTTGCACAAACTGGAAGATAGATATGTTGGAAGGTCGCATCCATCCCGAGATGGGCAGAGAACTCGGATCGATTTTAGCCAAATGGCATAACAAGGCGGCAGTGTCTGCAGAGATAAGAGCAGAATTCATGGAAGATTCGCTCTTTGAGCAGTTACGTGTTGCGCCTTTCTATCGCGCAGTCGCCGCGGTCAATCCGCAACTTACTTCGGTAATAAATGCGTTAATTGCAGAGATCACTCAGATAAAAGCAACTTTGGTACACGGGGATTTCTCTCCAAAGAATATTATGGCTACGACAGGGAATCACCCAATCGTTCTGGATTTTGAGGTCGCCCATACCGGCAATCCAGTATTTGATTTGGCGTTCCTGCTGGCGCATTTGCTGTGCAAGGTTATTCGCACTGAAGATAAGGCGGAGAAAGAGCTATTAGTTGCAACTGCTAGCCAATTTCTGATTACATATGAAGAAAGTTCACAGTTAAGCGTTTCTAAAAGTCTGCCTCGACATATTGCTCTGATTGCACTGGCTCGAGTCGAAGGGGTATCACCCGTGAATTATCTAGATCAGCCGGCGCAGCAACACTTAATAGCAATTACAAAGGCGGCACTGTTAGATTCAGATATGAGCTTTGAGATGCTATTTGAAAGTGCCAACCGATGAACATTAAACAAGTATTGGCCTATCAAGTACTTGATTCGCGTGGGCGGCCAACAGTTGCAGTCACTTTGACGCTAAGTGATGGCTCAATGCACACAGCGCGTGTGCCATCAGGGGCTTCAACTGGCGCTCATGAAGCGCACGAACTTCGCGATGCCGGCGGCGGGAGAGCCGAGAACTTCTACGCCGGTAAATCTGTTTTTTCGGCAGTTGCCAATGTAAATGAAGTAATTGCGCCAAAGTTAATTGGCCATAGTTTAAATCCGGCAGCAATCGATGGCATTTTGGTCGAAGTCGACCCAACACCTGGCCATCAGAGGATTGGCGCCAATGCCACTTTGGCAACGTCACTAGCAGTGGCAAAAGCATCAGCCCATGCATCTGGAAAATCTTTAGCGCGCTTCTATCAACCAACTGGACCACTGCTGATTCCAATGCCAATGGTAAATATTTTATCTGGAGGAGCCCACGCCAATCGCAGTTTAGATATCCAAGATGTTTTAGTTATTCCACATGCCGCGCAAAGCTTTGCAGAAGCACTTTCTTGGGTTGTCGCAATCCGTGAACGTGCCGCAACGGATGGCAAATCACATGGAGTAACTCACTTGGTGGCGGATGAAGGTGGGTTAGGCCTTTCATTTGCCGCAACCGATGATGCATGTGAATTTGTTCTAGCTCAAATCGAACACCTTGGCTTATCTGGAAAAGTTTCACTTGCCCTAGATATTGCCTCCACTCAATTCTTTGCCGATAACAAATACTCACTTACCACTTCGGGAAAAACCTTCTCTTCCGAAGAATTCGTTAATGAGATGCTTAACTTGGTAAATACCTACCCAATTTCATCGATTGAAGATCCGTTTGCAGAAGATGATTGGGCAGCTTGGTCTGCATTCTCCGCGCAAGCACCAGATAAACTACAAATCTTAGGCGATGATTTATTTACAACGAACTTACATCGCCTAGAACGCGGCATTGCCGAAGAGAGCGCCACCGCCATACTTATCAAGGCTAACCAAAATGGATTAGTAACATCCACTCATCGCGTCTTAGATCATGCACATGCCAATAACTTTGCAACCGTTGTCTCAGCCCGCAGCGGTGAAACAGAGGATTCTTGGCTGGCTGACCTGGCAATTGGTTGGCGTGCCGGCCAAATTAAAGTTGGTTCAACCCATGGTTCAGAGCGCACTGCAAAGTGGAATCGCTTACTAGAAATTGAAGCGGTAGATGAGACTGAATTTTCGCAACCCTTTGCATGAATTGATAGAAAATAAATAAGCCCCGCCGATTTCGCGACGGGGCTTATTTATTAATGGGAAATTACTTAATGCGCTCTCCAGTTGAAGAGTTAAATAAGTGAACTGAAGCAGCTGTTGCAGCAACGGTTACTGTATCTCCTGGCTTAGGTGGGTGCTTTGGATCCCAGCGAACAATTACTTGTGCGCCTTCATCGCCGGCGTTAACAAACTTCAGTGACGAATCTGCAGGCTTGCCGTACACGAATGCATCTGCGCCAAGTTCTTCAACTACTTCAACGATTACATCAAAGCCTTTAGAAGCAGGCTCAAAACTCTCTGGTCGGATACCAACTGTTACTGATGATCCAGCTGAAGCAGGCACATCGATGCTCAGACCTCCGAGCGCCGCCTTTCCACCGCTTACCGGGGAAGAAAGTAAGTTCATGGCAGGAGAACCGATAAAGCCAGCAACGAAGGCATTTGCTGGTGTGTCATAAAGGTTGCGAGGTGTGTCTACTTGCTGCAAGAGACCATCTTTTAGAACCGCAACACGATCGCCCATTGTCATCGCTTCAACTTGATCGTGAGTTACATAAACAGTTGTGATTCCAAGGCGGCGTTGTAGCGCTGCGATTTGGGTACGAGTTGCAACACGCAACTTCGCATCAAGGTTAGAAAGTGGTTCATCCATAAGGAATACCTGCGGTTCGCGAACAATTGCGCGACCCATAGCAACGCGCTGACGTTGACCACCTGAAAGAGCTTTTGGCTTACGTTCTAGGTATGGCTCAAGATCGAGCAACTTTGCAGCTTCGTTAACGCGCTTTTCGCGCTCTTCCTTTGAAACTCCAGCGATCTTAAGTGCGAATCCCATATTCTCTGCAACAGTCATATGTGGGTAAAGCGCATATGACTGGAAAACCATTGCGATATCGCGATCTTTTGGAGCAACATTTGTTACATCACGATCACCAATAAGAATTCGACCTTCGTCAATTTCTTCAAGGCCGGCCAACATACGAAGTGAAGTTGACTTACCGCAACCTGATGGTCCAACGAGTACAAGAAATTCGCCGTCATTCACGGTGAGGCTTAACTTGTCGACAGCAGGTTTGGTTGTGCCTGGGTAGATGCGTGTAGCGTTTTCGAATACAACAGATGCCATTTAAGGTATCTCCTTCTCCGGGCAGGTACGTGCCCGACGGTCCGAGGATGAAGGTGCTAGCCGGTTGGCTAGGCTGGGTAAGACTAGTGCCCCAGCGTAGAAATATGAAAGCACCCAATCCGTAGCCACCAGGTGCCCCTGTCAGCGTAGAATTAGGGCAATCATGGACCCTTACCCGATTGGTTCTCTGCTGGGCGATCTGGCAACTGTTGCCGGCCTGATCTTGCTCGGCTCGCTCTTTGTGGCTGCCGAAATCGCACTTATCTCACTGCGCGAGAGTCAGATCCGCCAACTCTCTACTAAAGGAAAACGTGGCGCCAAGGTCGCACAGCTTGCAACAAACCCGAATCGCTTCTTAGCTGCGGCTCAAGTCGGCGTGACTGTTTGTGGTTTCTTATCTGCAGCCTTAGGTGCTGAAAAACTTGGCGTGTATGTAATTCCGCAGTTAACAGATCTTGGGCTTAGCGATGGCGCCGCAAATGTGACATCACTTGTCGGGGTCACACTAGTCATTGCTTATTTTTCATTGGTATTTGGCGAGTTAGTACCAAAGCGCTTAGCGCTATATCGCACCGAAGAGATTTCACTGTGGACCGCTGGCGCAATTGATTTAATTGCCAAGTTATTTAGACCTGTTATTTGGTTGCTCTCCAGATCAACTGACTTCGTGGTTCGCCTCTTTGGCGTTGACCCGAAAGAACAACGTAGCCAAATGTCCGAAGAAGAGTTGCTAGATCTGGTTTCAGGGCACGCTGCTTTGACGGCCGAAGAACGCGACATCGTAGAAGAAGTATTTAACGCATCAGAGCGCCAAGTTCACGAAGTTATGGTTCCCCGAACCGAAGTTGATTTTATGGATGCATCACTGACTGTCGGCAAAGCCATTGCGCTCGCAGTTGATCGTGCCCATTCACGCTATCCAGTTGTGCGCGGTTCAACTGATGAAGTAATTGGTTTTATTCACGTGCGCGATTTATTAGATACATCGCTAGTAACCGCTGGTGGAAAAATTCAAGAGTTGGTTCGCAACATTATGTTCTTGCCAGGCACCAAGGGAGTATTGCCAGCGCTGACTGAGATGCGCAATCAACGTCAGCATCTAGCCATCGTTCTAGATGAATACGGCGGCACTGATGGAATTGTCACGCTTGAGGACTTAGTGGAATGTCTAATCGGTGATATTAAAGATGAATATGACACCGATGAAGATGAGGTCTCAATAGAAGCGCGTACCGGTGACTTTGAGATAGATGGCTTGATTTCCCTCGATGATCTGCGCGATCAAACTGGGATAGATATTCCGGATGGCCCATATGAAACCGCCAGCGGATTTGTTATGCATTTTTTAGGGCGAATTCCAGTTGCCCATGATGTGGTTAGCGTTAACGGTATTCGAATCACCGTGTTGACGATGGAAGGCAAGCGCACAGGGCAGTTGGCGATATCGCGTAATTAGCGATCCGTGCGAGAATAACAACATGAGCACGAAGCGCGTTCTTTCGGGTATCCAGCCCACCAGCGACTCTTTCCACCTTGGAAATTACCTGGGAGCCCTCAAGCAATGGGTCGAGCTACAAGAGGGCAACGATGCTTTTTACTGCATTGTGGATTTACACGCCCTCACCGGTGAACTCGATCCAACCTTGCTTCGTAAGCGGATTTTGGCATCGGCAGCGCAATTAATTGCACTCGGTATATCTCCTGAAAAATCCACGCTCTTCGTACAATCACATGTTGCAGAACACAATCAACTTGGTTGGATTATGGAATGCATCGCAGGCTTCGGTGAAGCCAACCGCATGACACAATTTAAAGATAAATCAGCAAAAGGTGGAGCAGACTCGGCGCGCGTGGGGCTATTTACATATCCCATGTTGCAAGCCGCCGACATACTTTTATATCAGGCACATTATGTTCCAGTTGGCGAAGATCAACGTCAGCACATTGAACTTACACGTGACTTAGCCACTCGTTTTAATACACGATTCGGCGAGACTTTCCGAATTCCCGAAGGTTACATTCTTAAATCTGGCGCCAAGATTTATGATCTACAAGAGCCAACAAATAAGATGAGTAAATCTGCAGGTTCAGTTGCTGGCGTTCTTGAAATTATGGATACGCCAGAGGCAAATACCAAGAAAATTAAAAGTGCCACCACCGATGCAGGGCGCGAAGTTACTTTTGACGAAAAAGAAAAACCTGGGATCAGTAACTTGTTGACAATTCATGCGGCTCTTTCTGGCAAGAGCGTTACTAATCTCGAAAATGAATTTGCGGGCAAGGGTTATGGTGATTTCAAAGCGGCAGTAGCCGAAGTCGTAATCGAATATTTGCGCCCAATTCGCGCCCGCGCCTTGGAACTCCTGGATGATGAAGCACATTTAATAAAGGTTCTGCACGCAGGAGCAGATAAAGCTCGCACGGTAGCCAGTGCAACGGTGGCCGAAACTTACAAAAATCTAGGCTTGGTTCTCTAATGAAGATGCGCGCTGGCTTGGTTGCATCACTTTTTGCACTTTCAATTCTGACAACTCCAACGGCAAGTGCTGCAACAAATATCTGCATTGCATACGACATTGGGGGCCCTGGAGATCGCTCATTTAACGATGCCACCTTGGCAGGAGTTAAAAAAGCACAGAGCCAATACACCTTTACCTTTGAAGGTGTCGTTACCGATGGAACCGCCGCGGATCGCCAGAAACGTCTGCGCTCGTTAACTTCTAAGAATTGCGCAACCATCATCGCAGTTGGCGCTGAATACGCAAAGATGATTGAGCCACTTGCGATGGAATTTCCAAATACCCAATTTGCAATAATTGGCGATGCCTCAATAGCGGCACTAAATGTAACCTCTGTAATTTTTGCTGACGTTGAAGGCGCATTCTTAGCCGGTTACAGCGCAGCGATTTCAAGCAAGAGTGGCAAAGTCGCAATGATTACAACTCCATCGAGTGCTGATATTTATCAGAATGGTTTCTTAGCGGGAGTAGTTGCGAGCAAGAAGAAAGTGCGCTCATTTGTAAAATACACGGCAACTGATTTAGCCACAACCACTAAAGCCATGGTCTCCATGGGAATAGATGTTATTTATCTGGCGACTTCTGGTTCCGGAGACGGTGCCTTCGATACGATTGTAAAAGCCAATACCGCCAAGAGCCGGAAGAAAAACGCCGTTGATGCCAATTTGATTATTACCGAGCCAGATCTCTATCTCAGCGTTACTTCAGCAACTTCAAAATATCTCTTGGCATCAGTTGTGAAGCGGGTTGATATCGCAGTTGCTGATGTAATTGGCAAAGCGGTAAATAACAGTCAGCTATCTGATGTCTTAGATGCCAAAGTTGGAATCTATGGTCACCGCTATACAATTGCCGATAAAGGAATTGAAATTGTAATTAAATCAAAGATCTTGGCCGCGCAAGCCGCCGCTATCAATACGGCAGCGAGTGCGGCATATGCACGTTGATTGGGAACTTCTTAAAAGTCATGCTGTAACTGCAATGCAGCAGGCGTATGCGCCGTATTCAAAATTCCCGGTTGGTGTTGCAGCCTTAGTTGATGACGGTCGAATAATCACAGGCTGCAACGTAGAAAATGCTAGTTATGGCCTTACTTTATGCGCAGAGTGTGGGCTTGTTTCATCCCTTATTAACTCAGGTGGTGGGCGCTTAATTGCCTTTACATGTGTAGATATTTCGTCAAATTACTTGATGCCATGTGGTCGTTGTCGCCAGTTGCTACAAGAACACGGTGGGTCGCAGCTTCAATTGATGACAAATACCGGAGTAAAACCTTTATCGGAACTCTTGCCTTGGGCATTTGGACCAGATGAGATGGATAAGCGCCTTGACTAATTCTGGTGTTGAACCATTTGCAGCTGTTGAAATAATTGCGGCAAAGCGCGACCGTAACGAGTTAAGTGATAAACAAATTGACTGGACTGTCGATGCCTATACCCGTGGTGTAATTGCAGACGAGCAAATGTCCGCTTTGCTAATGGCAATTTTATTAAATGGCATGAACTCTCGAGAAATTTCTCGTTGGACGAATGCGATGATTAACTCAGGTGAACGCATGAACTGGTCAGCACTTGATCGACCAACTGCAGATAAACATTCAACTGGCGGGGTCGGTGACAAGATAACTTTGCCGCTTGCACCATTAGTGGCAGCATGCGGGGGAGCGGTACCACAACTTTCTGGTCGCGGTCTGGGGCACACAGGTGGCACGCTAGATAAACTTGAATCAATTCCAGGTTGGCGGGCATCACTTAGTAGCGCTGAGATGCTAAAAGTTTTGCAAGATACTGGCGCAGTAATTTGTGCAGCAGGTGTGGGTTTGGCGCCGGCAGATAAGAAACTTTATGCACTGCGCGATGTGACAGCAACGGTTGAAGCAATCCCACTGATTGCATCATCAATCATGTCTAAGAAAATTGCCGAAGGAACTTCAGCTTTAATTCTGGATGTAAAAACTGGTAGCGGTGCTTTTATGAGCGATCCTGCAAAGGCTGCTGAACTTGCTCGCACAATGGTGCAGTTAGGTTTAGATGCTGGGGTTAAGACACGTGCACTGGTAACCGCGATGGATGTTCCACTTGGACTAACAGCCGGAAACGCTCTTGAAGTACGCGAATCTATTGAAGTTTTGGCCGGTGGCGGACCTTCAGATGTTGTTGAACTTACAATTTTATTGGCTCGTGAAATGATTGAGGCCGCCGGAATCGTTGGAAAAGATCCAGCAGTTGCCTTGCAGGATGGATCTGCCATGGATCATTGGAAGCGCATGATTCGCGCACAAGGTGGAGATCCAGATGCAAACCTTCCGACTGCTCGCCAAACGCACATCATCAGTGCAACTGAATCTGGAATTATGACCAAGTTGGATGCGATGAAAGTCGGCGTATCTGCCTGGCGCCTAGGTGCTGGGCGTTCTAAGCAAGGTGAAAAAGTTCAAGCAGGGGCTGGTATTGAAATGCATGCTAAGCCAGGAGATTATATTAAAAAAGGTGTGCCACTTCTTACGCTTCACACAGATGAACCCGCACGGTTTGAAAGAGCGCTCGAAATTCTAGATGGCGCCATAGCCATAGAAGAAAATGGAAAGGTAGAACGTCTGCCACTGGTTCTAGAACGGATTACTGGATGAGTACGCTAAATAAAATTCCAACTCCTGCACAGATTTCACGTTTGCCGAAAGCGCTGCTACACGATCACTTAGATGGTGGCCTACGCCCGCAAACCATTATTGATATTGCTAAAGAAATTGGACATGAGTTGCCAACCTATGACGCCGCCGAACTAGCAGAATGGTTTCGCACATCTTGTGATTCAGGATCATTGGTTCGCTATCTAGAAACTTTTGCCCATACCGTGGCTGTAATGCAGCGTCAGCAAGATGTTGTACGGGTTGCTCGTGAGTGCGCAGTCGATCTGGCGCGCGATGGTGTCGTCTATGCCGAAGTGCGTATGGCTCCAGAGTTGCTCACTGAAAATGGACTCACCATTTCAGCGGCCATTGAAGCAATTCTGGAAGGCTTTTCGCGCCGGCGAAAAAGAAGCGCAGGCAGAAGGTAACTCGATTCGCGTTACATCGCTGCTCTGTGGAATGCGCCAAAATACCTTGTCGCAAGAAGTTGCCGAATTAGCAGTTAAATATCGCGATAAAGGCGTAGTTGGCTTTGATATCGCTGGTCCTGAAGATGGATTTCCGCCTAGTGATCAACTAGATACTTTCGAATATTTACGTCGCGAAAATGCCCACTTTACGATTCACGCGGGTGAGGCGTACGGTCTGCCATCTATTTGGGAGGCAATTCAACTTTGCGGAGCAGAACGTCTTGGACACGGAGTCCGCATCATCGATGATGTCGATCTAAACCACACACCGCCACGTCTTGGAAAGTTAGCGGCATATGTTCGCGATCGCCGAATTCCACTTGAGATGTGCCCTTCTTCGAATATTCAAACAGGTGCGGCGGCAAACTTTGCCGATCATCCAATTGGCGATCTCGCTAAGTTGCGCTTTCGAATTACCGTAAATACAGATAACCGATTGATGTCTGCAACATCGATGAGCAACGAAATGACGGAACTAGTAAAGGCATTTGAATGGACTTTCTTAGATCTGCAGCGCGTAACAATCAATGCGCTGAAGAGCTCATTTATTCCATTCGAAGAACGCTTAGCAATTATCGAAAAAGTTGTTAAGCCAGGTTATTTAGCAATATCTGCTGAATAATCTTTAAACCCCGATTGGGTGCCAAACAGTCTTCGCTTCCATAAAAGCATAAATTCGAGATGGCGAGGGCGCACCCTCAAAATGATGGATTCGTTTTAAGTTTTCGGCACCAGCTACTTTCAAATCGGCGTGCTTCTTCTTAGAGATACCTGAAATATCGAAGCCATCGATATCCATATGAGATGCCGCCCAAGGGGCTAACTCATCATGTGAGCCAGTAAGAATATTTATAACACCGGCAGGTAAATCACTTGTAGCTAACACTTCAGCGAAGGTCATTGCAGCGATTGCGGCTGAACCAGGAACAAGTGCAACTACGGTATTTCCAGAGACGATTGCAGGAGCGATAGCGTCAATGAAGGCTAAGAAACTCTCTGCTGGCGCAACAGCAATTACGCCTAATGGCTCAGGAATTGTGAAGTTGTAGTAAGGACCTGAGACTGGGTTAGTTGCGCCACATGCTGCCGATAATTTATCGCTCCAACCAGCCATCCAAACCCAACGATCAATTGCTGCGAGAACTTCATCGTGTGCTTTTTTCGAGGTCACACCTGTTGCTAGAGATATTTCAGTCGCAAGCTGATCTGTGCGACCTTCTAGCATTTCAGCGATGCGATAGAGAATTTGTCCACGGTTATAGGCCGTTGCCTTTGCCCAACCACTTTGCGAAGTGCGCGCAGCAACCACGGCATCTCGCAAATCTTTTCTTGATGCTAGTGATGGGTTTGCAACAGATACACCTTTAGAAGTTAGGACTTCATAAACGCGTCCAGATTCGCTGCGCGGGAAAGCACCGTTTACATAGAGCTTGTAAGTTTTCTTAACCTCTAAACGTGCAACTGGCTTCTTGGGAGTTGTTGCCATTTACTTGCCCTCCTTTAAATATGCCGCTAAGCCATGTTTTCCACCTTCACGGCCCCAGCCGGATTCTTTATATCCACCAAATGGTGAAGCAGGATC
>CAWUTY010000115.1:0-9340 GCA_963925575.1 Candidatus Nanopelagicaceae bacterium | reverse complement strand
AACGACGCCAACTACTTGAGATGTGGGGCGCAAAGATAATTTCTTCACCTGCTGCAGGTGGATCAAATGAAGCGGTGCGGGTTGCTAAAGAATTGGCGGCGCAGAATCCCGAGTGGGTATTTCTCTACCAATATGGAAATCCGGCAAACACGCAAGCGCACTATGAAGGCACTGGACCAGAAATATTTAAAGATTTACCAACGGTCACACATTTTGTGGCAGGTCTTGGCACAACTGGAACTTTAATGGGCGCTGGAAAATACTTGCGCGAGAAGAATCCTGATGTACAGATAATTGCCGCAGAGCCACGCTATGGCGAAGTTGTTTATGGACTGCGTAATATCGATGAAGGCTTTGTTCCCGAACTCTATGATGCATCGATTCTAACTCGACGTTTCTCAGTTGGCGCAGAAGATTCAGTGAAGCGGGTTCGCCAGTTGCTAGAGACAGAAGGAATATTTTCTGGCATTTCAACTGGTGCAATTTTGCACGCCGCAATTGCTATTGGCAATGAAGCGGTGCGTGATGGGCGCGATGCGGATATCGCATTTATTGTCTGCGATGCTGGTTGGAAGTATTTATCAACGGGAATTTACGGCTCCGAGATCGCTGCGGCAACAGAAGGCTTAGACGGCACGCTCTGGGCTTAACTTTTTTAAGGGTACTCTTGCCCATATGAGTGATGCACCAATCGGAATTTTCGATTCAGGAGTTGGCGGTTTAACCGTAGCTCGTGCCATTCTCGATCAATTACCTAATGAGTCAACACTTTATATCGGTGACACCGCACGCGGTCCTTATGGTCCAAGGCCGTTAGCCGAAGTTCGCACCTTTGCACTTGAGACTTTAGATTATTTAGTTGACCAAGGTGTAAAGGCGCTAGTGATTGCTTGCAATACCGCAAGTGCTGCCATGTTGCGCGATGCGCGCGAGCGTTATTCCGTTCCGGTTATTGAAGTTATTCAGCCTGCAGTTCGTCGCGCAGTTGCTGCCTCGCGCACTGGGCGCATCGGTGTAATCGGTACACGAGCAACAATTGATTCCAAGGCATACCTGGACGCGTTCGCCGCAGCTCCACAATTGCAAGTAACTTCAATTGCTTGCCCGGTATTTGTGGAATTTGTCGAACGTGGTGAAACTTCAGGCGAAGCGATTACCAAAGTGGCCCGGGAATACCTAAAGCCAGTGATGGAAGCTGATGTTGATACTTTGGTCCTTGGCTGCACGCACTATCCGTTATTAACTGGCGTTATCTCTTATGTAATGGGAAATAACGTTTCGTTGGTATCTAGCGCAGAAGAAACTGCGAAAGATCTCTATCGCACGCTGGTAGAGAATTCTTTGCTGCGCGCTCCATCAAGCACTCCCGCCAGTCATAAGTTCTTGGCTACCGGTGATTCAGCAGCGTTTGAGTTGCTGGCAAGACGATTCTTAGGACCTGAAGTGGGTTCTGTACAACACATAAATATCCTCTAGAGAATAAATGGATTGGAAGTAAATGGCACGCATCGACGGAAGAAATGAAAACCAACTTCGCGAAATCAAAGTCACTCGCAAATGGCTTGATCATGCTGAAGGTTCAGTCTTAGTTGAATTCGGCAAGACTCGAGTTCTCTGTGTTGCCTCATTTACACCCGGTGTTCCACGTTGGTTAAAAGATTCTGGAAAGGGTTGGGTCACATCTGAATATGCGATGTTGCCTCGCGCTACACATACTCGCTCAGATCGAGAAAGCGTTAAAGGAAAGCTAGGCGGGCGCACCCAAGAGATTTCACGTTTAGTCGGACGATCTTTGCGCGCAATTGTTGATATGAAAGAACTTGGCGAAAATACAATTGTGATTGACTGCGATGTTTTACAAGCCGATGGTGGAACGCGCACCGCTGCGATCACTGGCGCCTACGTCGCACTTGCCGATGCAATTGCCTGGGCTAAAGCGCAAGGACATATTAAGGAAAACTCAAAACCACTAAGCGATTCTGTTGCAGCCGTTTCAGTTGGAATCATTGATGGAATTCCGATGTTAGATCTGTGCTACGAAGAAGATGTGCGCGCCGATACAGATATGAATGTAGTTTGCAGCGGCGATGGACGTTTCATCGAAGTTCAAGGAACCGCCGAAGGCGTTCCATTTGATCGCAACTTACTTAATTCGCTACTTGATTTAGCGGTCGCAGGTTGTGTAGAACTCGGCGATATTCAGAAGGCCGCACTTTCTAAGTGAGTCCACATCGCTTACTTCTTGCTACTCGCAATAAGGGCAAGATAGAAGAGTTTCGACGTATTCTGGAAGAGATTGCTGCAGGGCAAATTGAATTAGTAGGCCTTGATCAATTTCCGAATCTTCACGATGTTCATGAAACCGGATCTACATTTAAGGAGAACGCACTTCTTAAGGCACGCGAAATGTGTGCTGCATCTGGCATCGCAGCGATTGCAGATGACAGTGGACTTTGTGTGGATTTTCTAAATGGCGAACCTGGGATTTACTCGGCGCGTTGGGCTGGAGTTCATGGGGATGATGCTGCAAATACTCTTAAAGTTTTAAATTCCTTAGCCGATGTACCAGATGAAAAGCGTGGTGCACATTTCACATGTGTGGCAGCTCTGGCCCTTCCCGATGGACGCACCCACACGGAAGAGGCGCACTTCGACGGGTGGATTCTGCGTCAACCAGTTGGCGAACATGGATTTGGCTACGACCCAATATTTCGCCCAGATGGATACGAGATTTCTAGTGCGCAAATGGGCGCTTCAGCCAAGGATGCGATCAGCCATCGCGGAAAATCACTCCGCACGATCGCACCGCATGTCATCCGTTTGCTCAACTCTCTAGGCTAAACTTCCCCCATACGAGATCGCTTAGCCCTAAAAGGAGTTTCATCGTGGCCGTTAAGAAAAAAGCTTCAGCAAAGAAAGTTGCTAAGAAAGCGCCAGCGCGTAAGAAAGCCGCTGCCAAGAAAGTTGTTAAGAAGACTGCCAAGCGTGTTGTAAAGAAAGCACCTGCGAAGAAAAAGGCCGCGGCTAAAAAAGTTGTTAAGAAGACTGCCAAGCGTGTTGTAAAGAAGTCAGCGGCCAAGAAAGTTGCTAAGAAAGCACCAGCGCGCAAAAAGGCTGCTTCCAAGAAGGCAACTTCGGCCAGCAAATTTGTTGTTCCGCCAGTTCCAGTCGGTGGGGTAAAAATCGCATCTCCGGCAAATATCACAACGATTCCGACTCCTGCAAACAGTGCTGCGGTATCTAAACCGAGCGCTGCTCCTAAGCAAGGAACTTCACCTCGTGTTTTGATTGCAGCGATCATCGGTATCGCACTCCTTGCAATCGTCGTAATTACTCGCCCAGCATCCGATTCAGATACCGCATCAGCACCAGCAACTCCAGCGGCAAGTGAATCTGCAGCGCCAGAGGCAACTGAAGAGCCAACTCCAGCAGCAACTGATGAAGTGGTTGCAGCTGTTGAAGCGCCAACTCGCTTTATCGGAAACTGGAAAGATTCTTCTAAATCAGTAATGGTTATTACTTGGAAAGCACCAACAGCAACTGCTGGATTAACTGGATATAAGTTTGAAGTTCGCTCAGGAATGGGCGAATGGAGCGAATCAGGAATATTGCCAGCCGATCAACTTTCAATTGAATTCACAAAGGGTTCAATGGATGGATCAACATCGTTCCGAGTCTCATCTGTTTACTCAGATGGACAGAGCGCATCTGCTAAGGCATTTGGATTTAGCGGTCAATTTGAATAAGTAAATTAATAACTAAAGCCCCCGCCAAATTGGTGGGGGCTTTAGTTATTTTGACTTCAGATTAAGGCAAGAATTCTTCTATCGCAGCCACATAAGCCCGAACACCTGCTGGCACTAAGTGAATTCCATCTGGTGCGAAATATTCAGGATGACCCATAGAAATCTGATCCCAGCGAATCACATAAGTATTCGGATAACCGCTGGCAATCTCATCAATTAACGCGTTATTGATTTCTTTCCAAGGCCTTGGCACTGCAGTGTTAATTACGATGCGGATAGGAGCAGTTTTTACCGCCTCAAAAATTGTCACCACTTGTTCGCGCGTTAGCGCATTGTTATTACCTAAGTTAAAGACAATCGGTGAGCCGATAACCGCACTGGAATCCTTCTGTATTACCTCAAGTAATTCTGTCGCTTGGCGGCCAACTCGGGCATTTATAAGCGCAATCGGATTACGCGCCTGGATCTCATTGCGAATCCCCAGAATTACTGAATCACCGGTTACCCAGATTCCAGTCTTACCTACCGCTGAAATTTCGGTCTTTACTGGTTGGCTGGCTTCTTCAATTGCCAATTTAACTGCGCGGTTTTTATCAGCGGTATCAATTAGAGCGTATCCACTTACGAGAGAAGATAATAAGATCGTTGCCGAGATTGAAATGGCGACAATTACCTTTTGGCGTTTTCTAACTTCGGGAGTTCGGTATCGCATTCCTTTAAACCAATATGCGACTGCGCCGCTGCGGATTGGTAGCTCAACTAGTCGTAAGGAAATATCGGCAAGTGCTAGAACTACCAATATACGTAAAGTAAATAGCGCCCAATCTTCACCATCTAAATCCACTTGCGGTCGTGAGAGTTGAAAAATTACCCAGTGCCAGAGATAGATTGCATACGAGCGTTCACCAATCCAGAGCAGTGCCTTATTTCGTAACAGCGGTGCAAATCGTGATGCAGGGTGCACGATGGAAATTAATATTGCTGTTCCAAATAAACCAACCAGTGGAAAGGCTATTTTATATAAAGTCGGCTTAGTCTCATCAATAAGAAAGAATGTAGCCAAAATTCCGATAAATCCGAATACACCAATACCATCAATAAAATCTTGCGCACGACGCGTTACTTGCAAATTAAAGTTTTGGGGGATCCAACTAACTGCCAGTGCTGCGCCTAAGAAAAGCCCGATGCTATGAGTGTCTGTGCCAAAGTAAACATGGCTTACCTTTGACGAATTTGCGGCATCAAGTTGAAAGGAGACAAACATCAGGGCAACTCCGGAAGTAGCGGCAATAATCAGCGCCGCCGCCGAAATTAACTTCTTTCCTAAGTACTTTAAAACGATTAAGAGTATTAGCGGCCAAAGTAGATAGAACTGCGCTTCCACAGCAAGTGACCAAGTGTGCTGGAGCAATGGTGGCCTGCCGCTAGCCTCAAAATAATCCTGCTGGTTAAACACCAACCACCAATTCATCGCACCAGTGAGGCTAAATGGGGCATCTGTTAAGAATTTCTTAGTGGTATCTGGCGCCCAGAGCCCAACAAAAATTGAAGTAGTTACGATCATAAATACTAATGGTGGAAGCAATCTGCGAATTCGAGCAAAGTAGAAATCTCTTAGATCTAAGCCACCACGTTCTTGTATTGAATCCAAGAGTAGTCGAGTGATCACATAACCTGAAATTACGAAGAAGAGATCAACTCCAAGAAATCCACCTGGAATCCAAGAAACACCCAAGTGATAGAGCATGACGGCAATAACTGCGATTGCACGCAGTCCATCTATGGCAGGGATGTATTGGATACCGCGCTTGGTAACCATATTAATTATCGACGTTTAGCGGGTTTTTTCTTTGCTGCAGATTTTTTAGCCGCAGCCTTCTTAGCTGGTGCAGCGAGTGCGGGCTTAGTGCGCTCGCTGATAACTTTCTTTGGTCCAGTATCAATTACCGTGTTATCCGCTGCTAAATTTTCGGTTACGTTTTTATGGAGTTCTTCCAGGCGAGAATAAGCGCTTTCTAATCTGGAACGGCTCTGTGAAATTGCGTTCGCGGCAGCATCAAGTGATTGAGTTTGAATTTTGTAAAGGCGTTCTGCTTCAGAGATAACGCCACTTAACCAGTTACGGTATTCGCCAACCTCAACGGTGGCTTCAGTTATGATTCTGTCACCTTCACGACGGGCGGCTTGTGCTAGCGCAGCTGCTTCACGACGTTTTTCATCGAAGACTGATTGTGCCTCGCGTTCTGCCTCAGCAACTCTTTCGGCTGCTTCTGCCTCAGCAACATTTATATATTTACGCCCACGTGCTTCAGCGCCAGAGAGGATAGAACGCGCTTTAAGATCAGCGCCTTCGACCGCATCTTTTGCTTGACGTGATGCTTCACCAATAACCCGCTCAGATGTCGACATCGCCTTTGCTTCACGGCTTTGTGCAGATTTGATCATCGCCATGGCGGTTTCAGTCGCCAAGATTTCAAATTCTTCTTTACTCAAAGTTGTGATGTCGCGACGAGAACGTAGGTCGCTAAGTTGAGATTCGAGTTCGCGAATGCGATCTACCGAACTAGGGGCAGCGCTTTCACTCTCTTTAAATCCAACCCAATTAAGGAAGCTATTTTTCTCGGCCATGGGCTTAGATTAGGGCAAAGCCTGCTTACTCCAAAAGTGGGGTGACTTATTGGCGGTAGATGGCGATCGAGACCGCAAGATATTGCGAGACCCAAGCGGCCAGCACGAAGATATGGAAAAGCTCGTGAAAACCAAAGTACTTGGCATTTCGCCCCGGTTTTTTAAGGGCATAAAAGATCGCGCCCACCGAGTAGAGAAGCCCGCCAATAATGATCGGCAGAAGAACCCAGAGGCCACCTTCTCTATATAGCTGCGGTGTGTAAACAATTGCAACCCACCCGAGAAGTAGGTAATTGGCAACATATAACCAGCGAGGTGCGCCGACCCAGAAGACGCGCATGGCAACACCTAACAGCGCGCCAACCCAAACTACAGATAACAAAATTGTGCGGTCGTTGCCATTTAAAAGTGCCACAGCAAATGGTGTGTAAGAGCCGGCGATTAGTAAATTAATATTGGCGTGATCCCAGCGACGCCAGATTTTCTTCTTCTCCGGAGTCCAAGGAACGCGATGATAAATCGCTGAAACGCTAAAGAGCATAATCGCAGTAATGGAATATAAGGCGACGGCAAACTTAAGGGAACTCTTACTTAAAATAAAGAGAACAAGTGATGCGATAATAACCACAGGAGTAGCACCTAAGTGAAACCATCCGCGCAACTTTGGTGGAATCGCTGCTGCTAACTTATCGCGCTCGCTGGCTTCCTTGCTCATATAAGAACTCTACGGCTTAACGACGGGTTTTAAGTCTCGCACCGATTTAACACAGAGCGAAGCGAGTGCTGCCACCAAGGCAATTGAGCCTGTTATATAAATAATTGTGCTCACCCCAAATGCGTGAGCCAGTGGACCGGCTACGGCAATACCTATAGGTGAAAGTCCGAAAGAACCTAAAGCATCGTAGGCAACAACTCGCGAATATGACTCTTCTGGAATATGCGACTGCAGAGAAGTATTCCAAACCACCATAAAAATATCGATGGCCACACCTGCAAAGAAAGCCGCGATAAGAGATATCCAGAGAGGTGCCTGCATTGCCAGCGAGAAATCCCAGATTGATGCGCCTGCGATTATCAGCATCGCAAGAAATAGCGGCCGGGAGAAGTGTATTTTGAGCGAAATTACGCTTCCGGCGAGCATGCCCAACGTTAGAGCAGCTAAATTAAAAGACCAAAACTTTGGACCATCGGCGATATCTGCAAAGTTAAGCGGCCCAAGTATTTGTAACATGGATTCGTAGGCAAGATTTATAACTGCAAATGCAATCACTATCGTCACAACCCATGAGTGCGATATGAATTCGCGCCAGCCAGATCTAAGATCTTGAAAAACCGTATTTTTATGCTCACGCACAATTGTTGGAAGGTCTAAGTTCCAAACGAGAATTCCCGCAATTAAGAAGGTAATGGCATCGACTAGCAGCGCCCAACCAGATCCAAATGCCGTCACTAGCGTGCCCCCAATCAGTGCACCAACTACGTAACCGATATTGGTAGTCATCGCGATTACCGCATTTCCATGCTGCAATTTCGCTTTAGGTAAAATTTCGGGAAGCACTCCAGACATCGCCGGCCACCAAAGCGCATTTAAAACTCCGAATAGCGCGCCCATTAAGGCAAGTAAGAAGACGCTGGAATTTCCGATGATTAGCGAAACGGCGCTGACTGCAGCGAATGCGCTACCTAAAACATCGGCGCCACCAACAATGCGATTGCGTTTAAAGCGATCGCCAATGACGCCACCGAATAACATCAGCGCAATCATCGGGAACATGCGCGCGGCCATCACGATACTTAGGTCTGTGCCTGTGGCCCCTGGCAGGGCCAAAACACCGAATGCCAGAGCAACAGGGGATATCCCGTTTCCTACATTTGAGATAAAGCGCGAGATGGCTAGAGCGCTAAAGCCAGAATGGCCACGCAGTTCATTCAATTGGGCTCGCATGTGAGTAAGCCTAGCGGTGGCTCATTTGGGGTATTTGGGGCGGTACTACCCCAAGGTTGAGCGTGATTTATTCCACAAATGAGTAAAAACTTTTAGAAATACCCCCGAATGACGATGCAAATGCCTCGCAAATCCCCCACACTGTTGCTCACTAGGTGATGGCGAATGAGGTTCCTCGAGGATTTCATAACCCGCACTTATTTTTAGGGGCCGCCCGGTCCTTAAAGTATTAAGCACCCCACGGAGGCTTATTAACATGATTCAACTAACAAGCTCGCAATGGAACCTCGTCTATAACGTATTCTCGTTCGGACTAGTTTCTATGCTTGCATGCACTGTCTACACCCTTGTTTCACAAGGTCGAGTATTGGCTAAGTACCGCAACGCTCTCGTAATGTCATCAATGGTTACATTCATTGCTGGCTACCACTACTGGAGAATCTTTAACTCATTCTCAGAGTCATCTGAAGGAATGATGGTTAAGGTTTCAGGAGACCAGGGTGCATTTAACGAGGCATACCGTTATGTCGACTGGCTACTAACTGTTCCTCTACTTCTTGTTGAAGTAATTGCAGTGCTTGCACTTGCAAAGGAAGTTTCTCGCTCACTCATCACTCGTTTGGTTCCAGCAGCAGCTGCAATGATCGCACTTGGTTACCCAGGTGAAATCTCAAACGATCAGAACACACAGGTTTTGTACGGTGTTCTTTCAACACTTCCATTCCTCTACATCCTCTATGTCTTGTTCGTAGAGCTTGGCAAGTCACTTGATCGTCAACCAGAAGGCGTTGCAGCAACCGTTGGTCGCTTGCGCTTGCTTCTGATTGCGACATGGGGCGTATACCCAATCTCATACATCCTTGGTATGGGCGCAGGTATGGCATCTGCTGAGCAGTTCGTTGGCGTACAGGTTGGTTACACAGTCGCTGACGTATTGGCAAAGTGCGTATTCGGTCTAACAATTTTCAAGATCGCACGCATGAAGTCAATGGCAGAAGGCATGAAGGACGATCACTAATCG